>JBJEWP010000087.1:0-6874 GCA_051885115.1 Stenotrophomonas sp.
CTCAGGCGGCCGCGGGCATGCCCACGCTGTAGGCGGTCATCGACAGCGAGCCCATGGCATAGCCCTCGGTGAGCACATCCACCTTGTCACCGCTGGCCGCGGCAATGCCGGCGATGTAGTACAGCGGCAGCAGGTGCTCGTCGGTGGGCACGGCCAGGGTGTAGTCGCGGTGGCTGGCCAGGGCAGCGATGTCGCCGGGGCGGGTAAGCATCAGCTCGCGGGCGTGGTCATCAAAGCGCCGGGCCCAGTCGGTCCCGGCCTCGGGGGTGTTCCAGTTGATCGCGCGCAGGTTGTGCACCACGTTGCCGCTGCCGATCACCAGAATGCCGCGCCGGCGCAGGGCGTCCAGCGCCGCGCCCATCTGCACGTGGTAGGCGGCCGGCTTGCCGGCATTGATCGACAGCTGCACCACCGGGATGTCGGCTGCGGGGAAGGCATGGCAGAGCACTGACCAGGTGCCGTGGTCCAGACCCCAGTGCTCGGTGTCGGCATACACGGTGTCGATGATGTCCGGCTGCACCAGCGCGGCAATTTCCTCGACCAGTGTGGGCAGGCCGGGGGCCGGGTACTGCATGGCAAACAGCTCGGGTGGAAAGCCAGCGAAGTCATGGATGGTGCGCGGGCGCGCCATTGCGGTGACCGCGGTGGCATCGATGTGCCAGTGCGCCGACACCACCAGAATCGCCCGCGGGCGCGGTACACCGGCACCGAACCGGTGCCAGGCATCGGTATGGTGGTTGTGCTGCAGCGCGTTCATCGGGGTGCCGTGGCCGATGAAGGCGGCCGGCATCAGGGGGCTGTTCATGGGCAAAGCCGGGCAATCAAGGAGATGCCAAGCCTATACCCGGCCTGGCCTTTTGCCTGTGACCACCGATGGAACAGATTTTCTTGCCGGCACGGCACTTGCCGACTTGCCGAAGGGGGCGGCAGGTGCCGCCCCTGGCATGCAATCAGGCTTCCAGCGCTGCGGCCGGGCCGAAGAACTCGTAGTGGCTCTGTGCTTCGGGCACGCCGGCCTCGCGCAGCAGGCGCTTGACCTGGGCCATGAACGGCTTGGGGCCGAGGAAGTAAGCGTCCAGGTCACGCCCGGCCGGCAGCCACTGCTCCAGCAGTTCGCGGCTGATGAAGCCTTCGGCATCGGCCACATCGCCCGGCAGCGCCTCGCTGTAGCAGGTGTAGCTGCGCAGCTGCGGGTGCTGTTGCTGCTTTTGTGCGATCAGCTCGCGGAACGCATGCACCTGGCCGTTGCGTGCGCAGTGGATGAAATGCACGTCGCGGCCGCTGGCCAGCGCCTGTTCCAGCATCGGCAGGGTCGGGGTGATGCCGACCCCGGCGCTGATCAGCGCCAGCGGCTTGTCACTGGCCTGCAGGGTGAAGTCGCCGGCCGGGGCGAACAGCTCCAGGGTGTCGCCGACCTGTACCTGGTTGTGCAGGTGGTTGGAGACCAGTCCTTCGTGCTGCTGCTTGACGCTGATGCGGTAGCCCACGCCATCGGCCGCGCGCGAGAGCGAATAGTTGCGGCGCACTTCGGTGCCATCCAGCACCAGGCGCAGGCCGATGTACTGGCCCGGCTGGAAATCCACTACCGCGCCGCCGTCGGCCGGCACCAGGTGGAAGGAGACGATCTCCGCGCTCTCGCGCACTTTGTCGGCGACGCGGAAGGGGCGGGCACCACGCCAGCCGCCCGGCGCGCGTTCATTGGCCGCATACACCGACTCTTCGGCGCCGATCAGGATCTCGGCCAGCATCTGGTAGGCCACGCCCCAGGCATCGATGATCTCGTCGGTGGCCACCTCGGCACCGAGCACCTCGCGGATCGCGCGCAACAGGTACTGGCCGACGATCGGGTAGTGCTCGGGCAGCACCTGCAGGGCCACATGCTTGGCCACGATCTGGCCGACCAGTGGGCCCAGCGCCTCCAGTCGGTCGATGTTCTTGGCATACATCAGCACCGCGTTGGCCAGCGCCCGGGCCTGGTTGCCACTGGCCTGGTGGGCCGGGTTGAACAGCGGACGCACCTGCGCGTTCTCGCCCAGCATCAGCCCGTAGAAATGGGTGGTCA
This sequence comes from Stenotrophomonas sp., assembly GCA_051885115.1. Classification (GTDB taxonomy): domain Bacteria; phylum Pseudomonadota; class Gammaproteobacteria; order Xanthomonadales; family Xanthomonadaceae; genus Stenotrophomonas. Next base: position 2,063 of record JBJEWP010000087.1, read on the forward strand.
GGGCTTCGCCGCCGGTTTCCAGCAGCGGGATGGTGGCCTTGATCAGGTCGCGTTGTGCATCACTCAACATTGTTCAGCTCCATGGCTGTCAGGGTTCACTGATTTATTGAGCAGGTTCCGTGCCAGCTTTTCAGCCCTTGAATTTCAATGGCTTGCATTTTGTGTTGTTAGAATGACCCTCATGAGCAAGTGTCCAATCAACACGCCCGGTGTCGCTTTGACATCAAACCCATTCATGGCGGCGGTGATCCCGCTGATCGATGACCTGGCCGTGGAGATGCCCGCGGCCACCCGCTACCAGCGCCTGCTGGCGGTGCTGCGGCGGCTGTTGCCCTGTGATGCCGCCGCCCTGCTGCGGCTGGAGGATGGCCGGCAGCTGGTGCCGCTGGCGGTTGATGGGCTGAGCACCGATACCCTGGGCCGGCGCTTCCACCTGGACGAACACCCGCGGCTGGCGCAGCTGCTGCAGCAGCCCGGGGCCTACCGTTTCGCCGATGACTGCGACCTGCCCGACCCGTATGACGGCCTGCTCGATCCGCCACAGGCACAGCTGGAAGTGCACGACTGCATGGGCTGCGTGCTGCAGCTGGATGGCCAGCCCTGGGGCCTGCTGACCCTGGATGCACTGAGCGCCGGCAGCTTCGGCGCGGTTGAACTGGGCCGGCTGGAGGCCTTTGCCAGCCTGGCTGCGGTGATGGTCAAGACGGTGGAGCGGATCGACCGGCTGGCCGTGCAGCTGCAGGCCCAGCAGCTGGAGGCGCAACAGTGGCGGCAGGTGGCACAGGCGGCCGCCAGCCCGGAAATGATTGGCCAGAGCACGGCCAGCCGGGCGCTGCGCAAGGAGCTGCGGATCGTCGGCCCGAGCGAGCTGGGGGTGCTGATCAGTGGCGAGACCGGGGTCGGCAAGGAGCTGGTGGCGCGGGCGATCCACCAACTTTCCGCCCGTGCGGCACAGCCGATGGTGGTGATCAACTGCGCCGCGCTGCCCGACACCCTGGTGGAAAGCGAGCTGTTCGGCCATGTGCGCGGGGCCTTTACCGGTGCGCTGGCCGAACGCCGCGGCAAGTTCGAGCTGGCCGATGGCGGCAGCCTGCTGCTGGACGAGGTGGGCGAGCTGCCGTTGCCGGTGCAGGCCAAGCTGCTGCGGGTGCTGCAGAGCGGCCAGCTGCAGCGGGTGGGCTCGGACCGCGAGCACCGGGTGGATGTGCGGGTGATTGCCGCCACCAACCGCGACCTGGCCGCCGAGGTGCGTGCCGGGCGGTTCCGTGCCGACCTCTACCACCGCCTCGGTGCCTATCCGCTGGTGGTGCCGCCGTTGCGCGAGCGCGAGCGCGATGTGCTGCTGCTGGCTGGTTTTTTCCTGGAACAGGCGCGCGGGCGACTGGGCCTGCGCAGCCTGCGACTCTCCGAACCGGCACAGCAGGCGCTGCTGGGCTACTCCTGGCCGGGCAATGTGCGTGAGCTGGAACACCTGATCGGGCGGGCGGTGCTGCGTGCCCTGGCCGCCGCCGATGGTGTGCGCAGCCGCATTCTCACCGTGGATGCACAGGCACTGGACCTGCCGCTGGAGTTGCCGCCGTCGCTGGCGCCAGCCGTCGGTGATGACGGGCAGGGCGCGCCAGCACCAGCACTGCCCTTGGCCGGCAACCTGCGCGAGGCGGTGGATGAGTTCCAGCGCGGGCAGATCCGTGCGGCACTGAGCCGGCATGCCGGCAACTGGGCCGAGTGCGCGCGCGAGCTGGGCCTGGACCGTGCCAACCTGCACCGGCTGGCGCGTCGCCTAGGCTTGAAGTGAACGCCCGTGGCGCTCAGTCGGCGCGCTTGTTCAGCGCCGAGGTCAGCGCGGCGGCGTCGCTGCGCGACAGGAACAGGTATTCCAGGTCACAGCCGCCGAAGTCGTCTTCCAGCTCCTGCTGGCGCACCGGGTGGGAGCCGAAACGGTAGCGCTCGGTGCCGGTTTCCGGATCAATCACCAGGTACACGCCAAAGCTCGGCGGATTGGTCAGGGTGCCCTCGATGCGGACGGTGGAGGGCTCAATGGCACGCTGGATCAGTTCTTCGGTATCGATCATGGCGGTGGCTGCTGTCGGGCAGGGAGGCGTGGGGAGGGGGGAACAGGCCGCGGGCCTGTGATGACGGCGCAATCCTAGATCGGCCGCCCACGGTTTGCATCCACTGTTTCCTCAGCTCCCTGACTGTCCGACAGCTCGCACTCAGTTTCGTGCAACCGGCTCAGCGCCGGCGCCGTGCCAGTGCGCTGGCCACGGCAATGGAAGCGGCCAGTGCGGTCATCGACAGCAGCTGGATACGGGTGGCCGGCCCGGCCAGCAGCAAGGCAAAAATGCCGGCCAGCAGCAACAGGGCCAGCCCGGTGAACCAAGGAAAGCCGGCCATCCGGAACGGCAGTGCCGTCCCGGCAAGGTCGGCCCGCCGGCGCAGCACCCACTGCGAGAGCAGGGCCAGGGTCCACACCAGCAGGCAGGTGCAGCCGACGATGTTGAGCAGCACCGGCAGCACCTGCTCGGGGTAGCGCAGCTCCATCACGGTGGCGGCGAAGCCGAAGGCCACGCTGGCCAGCACCGCGGCCACCGGCACCTGGCTGGCATTGGTGCGGCCGAGCAGGGCCGGGGCTTCGTGGCGGCGGGCCAGCGAAAACACCATGCGCGAGGCCCCGTAGAGGTTGGCGTTGAGGGCCGAAAGCAGGGCAATCACCGCGATCAGGGTGATCGCGCTGGCCGCTCCGGGGATGTTGGCCACACTGAGTACCGCGGCAAACGGCGATTTCAGCGCCGTGCTGTTCCATGGCACCACGGCGATGATCACGCTGATCGAGCCGAGGTAGAAGATGGCGATGCGCCAGGCCACGGTACGTACCGCCCGGGCAATGCTGCGGCCCGGGTCGGCGGTTTCGGCCGCGGCCACGGCCACGATCTCGGTGCCGCCGAAGGCGAAGATCACCACCAGCAGGGCCGCACCGATGCCGGCGATGCCGTTGGGGGCAAAGCCGCCGTTGGCCACGAAGTTGCTCAGGCCCGGTGAGGGCACCGCCGGCAGGGCCCCGGCGAGCAGGGCGATGCCGATGGCGATGAAGGCCAGGATGGCCACGATCTTGATCAGCGAGAACCAGAACTCGAAGGCGCCGAAGTTCTTCACCCCGAACAGGTTGATCACGGTGAACAGCAGCATGAAGCCCAGCGCGGTCAGCGGCACCGACAGCTGCGGCCACAGGGTGGCCAGCAGGCCGGCGGCCCCCACCGCCTCGGCGGCGATCACGATTACCAGCTGTACCCACCACAGCCAGCCGATGGTGGCCCCGGCGGTCGGCCCGAGGGCGTCGGCGGCATACACGGAAAATGCCCCGCTGGCCGGTTTGGCCGCGGCCATCTCGCCGATGGCGTGCATGACGATGATCACCAGGCTGCCGGCGATCAGATAGGACAGCACCACCGCCGGGCCGGCCATGCCGATACCGGCGCCCGAACCCAGGAACAGGCCCGCGCCGATGGCGCTGCCCAGGCCCATCATCACCAACTGGCGGGAAGTCAACGACTGCCCCAGGGCGGGGGCAGGTGCAGGAGAGCAGGACATGGGAGGCAACTGCAGTGGGGGAGAACCCGGCAACCTTACCTGTTTATCGCCCCGCCCGTGGTGCGCCAGGCGGGGGGTACTGGGCCGGGCGGCACCAGCGCTTGGGGCAAGGGCGGGCAGGCCGGTTGGCTTTTTCAGGCAGGAAACCAGCCCGCGTTCATTTTTATCGGCCAGGTGGCCTAGGCGCGGGGTGCATGCATCAGCATGCTGGCCCTGTGCAGCCCGGCCCGGTGGGGTCATTCAATTTCCAGCGCCTGTGGCATCGAGCGCAGGCCGGCCAGCAGTGCGGCCCGGTTGTGCGCGGTGTCCTCGATACCATGTGCGGACAGCTTCAAGGCCTGGCCGTTGCCCAGGCGCATGGCCGCCAGGATCGGCTCGATGTGTGCCATCTGGTCCATCAACGTGGCCTGGGCCAGCACCTGACGGGTGGAAATGTCCGGGTCGTCCTGCGGCCCGCAGGGGATCTGCTGGTCATGCAGCCAGGCATCGACGGTGTAGTTCCAGCCGGTCAGGGTGGCAACGGCCTCCATTTCCAGCATGGCGTCGGCATAGCGCTGCTGCATGGCCTGGCTTTGCGGGCCCGGGCGGTCGCCTTCGGCGGCAACCACGGCGCGCAGCTCGGCCATCAGTGCCTGCATCCGCTCATCCTGCATGGCGTGGCCGACCTGGTGGGCCAGGATGTAGACCACGGCCATGTCGGTGCTGTCCAGGTGCCGCCGCCGCGCCCGGTCCTGCAGCCCGGTCAGCAGCTCGGCGCTGATCGTCATCACCCCGCCAACCAGTGCCGCGCTGCGCGGCCGGCCATGAAAGCTGAGCGGTTCGCCGGCCGGGACCACCGATACCCCACGCAGTACGCCGGCATTGGACAGCGCCTGCGCCTGCTGTGCCAGTGAGGGCGAACGGGTCAACAGGGCCAGCAGGCGTGCCGGGTCATCGACGGCATGGCCGGCGGCAGCCACTGTGGTGGGTGTGGCCGGCGGCGGGCTGCTGGCCTGGGCCGTTGGCAGGGCCGCCATGGCAGCCAGCAGGGTCATGACACTACGCAGGGTTGGCATCGGTGCACTCCATTGCAACACGGGTGCCCAGCGTGTCGCTTGGCCTCAGGCCGGACAAGCATCGATGTCACATTTGTGCCCGGTGGCGGAATCAGTGGCGGTGCGCAGCCCCGCCATGGTGATGATCATCGTGATCGTGATCGTGATCGTGATCGTGATCGTGATCGTG
>JBJEWP010000087.1:6974-9536 GCA_051885115.1 Stenotrophomonas sp.
ATCGTGATCGTGATCGTGATCGTGATCGTGATCGTGATCGTGTGCGGGGTGGCTGGCTGTGCCCGGGGTGCTCACTTCCACACTCAGGTGGGCCAGCTGCTTCTCGCTGGCCAGCACCCGGTGGATGCCCGCCGCATCCAGCCCATCCGGGCCACGCACGCTGAGCACGCAGGCCCAGCGCTCAGAGGCCACCCGCCACAGGTGCAGGTCGCTGACCTGTACCCCGGGCAGGGTGCCGACCTTGCCGCGGATACGCGCCACGATCGGGTCATCCATTTCGGCATCGAGCAGGGCGCGCGAGGTGGTGCGCAGCAGGCCGATGGCCCACCAGGTGATCAGGATCGAGCCAAGCACGCCCATGGCCGGGTCCATCCACGCCGCGCCCCAGGCCCAGCCGGCGATCAGGGCGATGATGGCCAGCACCGAGGTGGCCGCATCGGTGACCACATGCAGGTAGGCCGCACGCAGGTTCAGATCGGTATGGCCCTTGCCACTGGCCGGTGCAGCCTCATCGTGGTCGTGGTCGTGGTCGTGGTCGTGGTCGTGGTCGTCATGGCTGTGGCCGTGCCCATGCGAGTGGCCGTGGGAATGACCGTGATGGCTATGGTCATCCTTCAGCCACCAGGCGCAGACCAGGTTCACCGCCAGGCCCACCACCGCCACCGCGATGGCCTCGCGGTACTGCACCGGGCCGGGGTTGAGCAGGCGCTCCACCGATTCCCACACCATCGCCGCCGCGACCAGCAGCAGCATCAGGGCACTGGTGTAGCCGCCCAGCACCTCCACCTTCCAGGTGCCGAAGGCATAGCGCGGGTTGCCGATGTTGCGCCGGGCCACCGCGTAGGCCAGCAGGGTCAGGCCCAGGGCCAGGGTATGGGTGCCCATGTGCCAGCCGTCGGCCAGCAGGGCCATCGAACCGAAGGCCAGGCCGGCCGCAATCTCGATCACCATCATCACCGCGGTCAGCACGGTGGCGCGCCGGGTCTTGGCTTCGGCTACCGGGTTGCCGGTGGCAAAGGCCTGTGGGTGCTGGCAGTCGGGGCGCAGGGTGCGCGGATCGGGCGTGGTCATGGCAGCGGATCTGGGCTAGGATGGCGGCATCGTATCAGATACCCCGGGGGGGTATGTATGGGGCACCTGAACCATGCCGACAAATCCCTCAAGCAGCGCGTGGCCCGGCTCAAGGGCCAGGTACTGGCACTGGAGCGCGCGCTGGACGGGCAGGAGGGGCACGAGGTGGAATGCCTGGACGTGCTGACCCAGGCTGCCGCCGTGCGCGGTGCTGCGCAGGCACTGATGGTGCAGCTGATGAGCCACCACCTGCGCGAGCATGTGGCAGCCCCCGATGATGCCGGCCAACGCGACAACGGTGCGCAGGAAATGACCGCCGTGCTGGCGCGTTATCTGAAGTAGAGCCACCGGGATATCAGCGCCCGGTGTCGGGCAGGCGGTCCAGCGGGCTGAGCAACCCGCCTGCCCCGCGTCCCAGCACATGGGTATAAATCTGCGTGGTCTTGACGTCCTTGTGGCCAAGCAGTTCCTGCACCGTGCGGATGTCATGCCCACTTTCGAGCAGGTGCGTGGCGAAACAGTGGCGCAGGGTATGGCAGGTCACCGGTTTGATCAGCCCGGCATGGTGGCGGGCGCGTTTGATCGCGCGCTGCATGACATCCTCACCCAGATGGTGGCGCCCGGTACGCCCGCTGCGCGGGTCACGCGAGAGATTGCCGGCCGGGAACAGGTACTGCCAGCCCGGCTCGGTTGCCGCGCCGGGATACTTGCGTGCCAAGGCATGCGGCAGTTCCACCTGGCCCAGCCCGGCAGCCAGGTCTGACTGGTGCACATGCAGGGCGCGCTGACGTTGCTGCAGCAAACGTTCGCGCAAGCTCAGCGGCAAAGGCACAAGGCGGTCCTTGTTGCCCTTGCCGCTGCGTACGCAGATTTCCACCCGCTCCATATCCAGGTCCTTGATGCGCAGGCGCAAGGCCTCCATCAATCGCATGCCTGTGCCATAGAGCAGCCGCCCGATCAATTCGGGCAGCCCGTCGGGCAAGGCAGACAGCAGTTGCGCCACCTCGTGCTGGGACAACACGACCGGCAGCCGTCGCGGGCGCTTGGCACGCACCATGTCTTCCATCCACGGCAACTCCACGTCCAGTACCACCCGATAGAGAAACAACAACGCCGACAGCGCCTGGTTCTGGGTGGCGGCGGCTACTTGCCCCTGCGTGGCCAACCCGCTGAGGAAGCGCTCCACCTCCGCGCCGCCCAGCTCGCGCGGGTGCTGCCTGTTGTTGGCCACGACGAAACGACGGATCCAGCCGACGTACGCCTGCTCGGTACGCAGGCTGTAGTGACGCAGGCGGATTCGTTCACGCACCACCTCCAGCAACCGCGGGGAATGACCTGCCGTTACACCCGCATCCTTGGGGGAATAATCCATAGCACCGCACTCCTGCGACATAACGCCCACAGACTGCGGCACCGGCGAGGGGCAGGGCTGTCATGCAAGGTGTTGATGCTGCATAGGGTGATGCCTGTTCACTTTGTCGTCGCGATGCG
>JBJEWP010000088.1:0-9491 GCA_051885115.1 Stenotrophomonas sp.
TCGGCCAGGGCCTCGCGCATTTCCAGGTCCAGGTGGTTGGTCGGTTCGTCCAGCAGCAGCACGTTGGGCTTCTGCCAGGCAATCAGGGCCAGGGCCAGGCGGGCACGCTCACCACCAGAGAAGCCATCCACCGATTCAAAGGCACGGTCGCCGGCGAAGTTCCACTTGCCCAGGAAGTCACGGAAAGTCTGGTTCACCCCATCCGGGTCGATGTCGCGGAAATGGTCCATCGGCGTGGCCCCCTCGCGCAACGACTCCACCGTGTGCTGGGCGAAGTAGCCGATGCGCAGGTCCGGGTGGGCACTGCGCTCGCCGGCCATCGGTGCCAGCTCGCCGACGATGGTCTTGACCAGGGTGGACTTGCCGGCGCCATTGGGGCCCAGCAGGCCCACACGCTGGCCGGCCTCCAGGCCAAAGCCGACATCGGTCAGGATCCGCGCACCGGGGCCGTAACCGGCATCGACATGGTTCAGGCGGATCAACGAGAACGGCAGTTTGTCCGGCTCGGCAAACTCGATGCGGAACTCGCGCTCGGCGCGCACGGCCTCGGTGCCGGCCATCTTGGCCAGGCGCTTGATCCGGCTCTGGGCCTGGGTGGCCTTGGAGGCCTGCGCCTTGAAGCGGTCGATGAAGCTCTGCAGGTGGGCGCGCTCGGCCTGTTCCTTCTCGTGGGCGATCTGCTGCTGGCGCAGATGCTCGGCACGCTGGCGCTCGAAATCGGTGTAGCCGCCCGGGTACAGCCTGGCGGTACCGCCATGCAGGTGCAGGGTATGGGTGGCGACGTTGTCCAGGAATTCCCGGTCATGGGAGATCAGCAACAGCGTGCCCGGGTACTTGAGCAGCCACTGCTCCAGCCAGTACACCGCGTCCAGGTCCAGGTGGTTGGTCGGTTCGTCCAGCAGCAGCAGGTCGGAGGGCATCATCAGCGCGCGGGCCAGGTTCAGGCGGGCGCGCCAGCCACCGGAGAACGCGGCCACCGGGCGCTCGTGGGTGTCGGCAGAAAAGCCCAGCCCGTGCAGCAGCTTGCCGGCGCGCGCTTCGGCGTCGTAGGCGCCCAGCTCGGCCATCTTCTGATGCGCATTGGCCACCGCTTCCCAGTCCTCGGCGGCGCTGGCGGCCGCCTCCTCGGCCAGCACCGCGGCCACCACGTCATCACCGCCGAGCACGTAGTCGATGGCCCGGTCCGGCAGCGCCGGGGTTTCCTGGGCGACGTCGGCGATGCGGATCTTGCCCGGCAGCGATACATCGCCCTTGTCCGCCTCCAGCTCACCGCGCACGGCGGCAAACAGGCTGGACTTGCCGGCGCCATTGCGGCCGACCACACCGACGCGATAGCCGGCATGCAGGGTGAGGTCGACATTGGACAACAGCAGCCGCTCGCCGCGGCGAAGGGCGAAATTACGCAGGGAAATCATGGGAGGGCGGTTTCCGAAAGAACGAAACGGAATGAGCAGATGAGCGTCATTCCTGCGACGCGATTCTACCGTCAACCAATACTGGACGCGGCGCCGGCATCACCGGCAACGAATGGTTTCCAGCGTGAGGTTTTTTGACTCGGGCTGACTTTTTGCTTAACTGCTGTAGTGCGTGTGTCTGCCTGCCGGCCCTGCCCGGACGACCCGCGCCCTGTCCACAACCGGAGTCGTAACCGCATGAACCGCAAGACCAATACGCTTTGCGCTGCAGTGATGATGGCCCTGGGCATCCCCGCCATGGCCCAGGAAACCCCGGCAACGGCCGGTCCGGCGCGTACCCTGGACACCCTGATCGTCACCGGCACCCGGGTGGCCGAACGCACGGTGGCGCAGTCGCAATCGCCGATCGACATCATCACCCCCGAGGCACTCACGGCCACCGGCAGCGGTGAGCTGGCCACCGCCCTGGCCCGCGCCCTGCCCTCGCTGAACTTCCCGCGTCCGGCACTGACCGACGGCACCAGCGGCATCCGTCCAGCCCAGCTGCGCGGGCTCTCGCCCGACCAGGTGCTGATCCTGGTCAACGGCAAGCGCCGCCACAGCTCGGCCCAGCTCAATGTCAACGGCAGCATCGGCCGCGGCTCCTCGGCCACCGACCTGAACGCCATCCCGATTGCCGCCATCGAACGGGTGGAGGTGCTGCGCGATGGCGCTTCGGCCCAGTACGGCTCGGACGCCATCGCCGGGGTGGTCAACATCGTGCTCAAGGGCGCGACCAGCGGTGGCAGCCTGGCCGTCGATGCAGGTCAGTATTCGGCCGGTGACGGCAACAAGCTGCAGCTCTCCGGCGATGCCGGCCTGGGCTTTGCCGATGGCCGTGGCGCGGTGCACCTGGCGGCCCAGCTCAGCGACCAGGACTACAGCAACCGTGCCGGCCCCTACCAGGGCAGCGCGCCGCACACCGGCAACTACCCGGGCATCGGCGAGAAGACCTTCATCATTGGTGACCCCGAGGTGCAGGCCCAGGTGCTCTCGGCCAACACCCGTTTCGATTTCAGTGATGCCATCAGCGGCTACGCCACGGCCATGGCCAGCAACCGCGACATCACCTCGTTTGCGTTCTACCGCTCGAAAAACCACAACGCCCTGACCTCACAGTTCTACCCGGACGGCTTCGTGCCGCAGATCCAGCAGGACTCGCGCGACCGTTCACTGCTGGCCGGGCTCAAGGGCAGCACCACCGGCGGCCTGACCTGGGACGTCAGCTACAACTACGGCTACAACAAGATCGGCTTCCATACCGACAACAGCGTCAACTACTCCCTGGGTGCAGCCAGCCCGACCCGGTTCCGCGACGGTGCGCTGGAATACACCCAGAACCTGCTCAATGCCGATTTCACCCAGTCCCTGGAGCTGGGCCTGGCCTACCCGGCCGCGCTGTCCTTCGGCGCCGAATACCGCCAGGAAAAGTGGAACCAGTCGCCCGGCACACCCGATTCCTACGTCGGCGGCGGTGCCCAGGGTTTTGGTGGCTTCACCGCCGAAAACGCCGTGCATGCCGACCGCGACAGCTACGCGGTGTATGCCGGTCTGGAAGCAGACCTGAGCGAGAAGTTTTCCGCCGGCCTGACCGCGCGCTACGAGGACTATTCCGATTTCGGCGATGCCGTTTCCGGCAAGCTGTCGGCCCGCCATGCCTTCAGCGATGCGCTGGCCCTGCGCGCCACTGCCTCCACCGGCTTCCGGGCACCCTCGCTGGCCCAGCAGCACTACCAGGTGATCACCAGCTCGGTGGACAGCAGCGGCGTGTTCACCCAGCGCGGCACCTTCCCGGCCACCAGCCAGGCTGCCCTCGCCCTGGGTTCGGAACCGCTCAAGCAGGAGGAGTCCACCTCCTACAGCCTGGGCCTGGTGCTGCAGCCGACACAGAACCTGTACCTGACCGTGGATGCCTACCAGATCCGGATCGATGACCGCATCGTGCTGTCCTCGCCGTTGAACATCGACCCGGCCGCCAGTGCCAATGCCGGTGTACCGGCCCGCCTGGCCGCCGCCCGCGCCGCCCAGGCCCTGCTGGCCGGGCTGGGCATCAACGGGGTGACCTCGTTCAACTACTTCACCAATGCGGTGGACACCCGCACCCGCGGTGTGGACGTGGTGGCCAGCTATACCCAGCCGCTGGCGGCCAGCGCACTGGAGCTGACCGCCAGCTATGGCTACAGCAAGACCGAGATCACCGGCATCGCCGCCGACCCGGCGGCCTGGGGCGCGTTCAGCGCACTGTCGCCCTCGCGCATCGCCCGCGACGAGATCGGCCGCATCGAGGAAGGCTACCCGCACAGCAAGGCCATCCTCAACGGTACATGGCGCGGCCAGCACTGGGACCTGGGGCTGACCGCCACCCGCTACGGCAGTTTCACCAACCGCCCCAGCAGCGGACCGGCCAACGACCAGACCTTCGATGCCAGCTGGGTGCTGGACGTGAGCGCCAGCTACCGGCCGAGCGAACAGTGGAAACTCACCGTGGGCGCGGACAACGTGCTGGACCAGTACCCGCAGCGCAGCCTGTTCGCCAACTCCACCTTCGGCATGTTCCCCTACAGCAATTATTCCCCGTACGGCTTCAACGGCGCCTACGTGTACGGGCGCATCGCCTACCACTGGTAAACCGGCCATTGGCGATGCTCCATCCCGTGGGGCATCGCCCGCTGGAATGGGCCCGTGTCGAGGAGGACCAGCCGGCCCAGCACCGCAATTTGGTAAAAATGAGCGGGATTCTTACTCTGGGATACATCCGCGACACGTTAGAATTACCAACTTCCCGCAGCACACAAGGACACTCATGCCCCACAACACCGACCTGATCAATATCGTCGCTGTGGGGCTGGGGCTGGCCTTCGTCCTGGGGGCCATTGCCAACCGTCTGCGGCTGTCGCCGCTGGTCGGCTACCTGGTGGCGGGCATCTTCGTCGGCCCGTTCACCCCGGGCTTCGTCGCTGACCAGGAGCTGGCCAACCAGCTGGCCGAAATCGGCGTGATGCTGCTGATGTTCGGTGTCGGCCTGCACTTTTCGATCAAGGACCTGTTGTCGGTCAAGATGATCGCCATCCCCGGCGCGATTGCCCAGATCACCGCCGCCACCGTGCTCGGCTGGGGGCTGGCGCAGCTGATGGGCTGGTCGCACCTGCATGGGTTGATCTTCGGCTTTTCCCTGGCCACCGCCTCCACCGTGGTGTTGCTGCGGGCCATGGAGGAACGCCGCCTGCTGGAGACCACCCGCGGCAAGATTGCCGTGGGCTGGCTGATTGTGGAGGACCTGGCCTGCGTCATTGCCCTGGTGATGATGCCGGTGATCGCCGAGGTGTTCGGGCCCGACGCGGCCGGCACCGACCCTACCCTGGGCGGGGTGATGGCCTCCATCGGCATGACCTTCGTCAAGCTCGGCGCATTCGTGGCGCTGATGCTGATTGTCGGCCGCCGGGTGATTCCGTGGATCCTGGAGCGCATTGCCGGCACCGGCTCGCGCGAGCTGTTCACCCTGTCGGTGCTGGCCATTGCCCTGGGCGTGGCCTTCGGTGCGGCCTCCCTGTTCGGGGTGTCCTTCGCTCTGGGGGCGTTCTTTGCCGGGATGATGCTCAACGAGTCCGAGCTCAGCCACAAGGCGGCCAATGACTCGCTGCCGCTGCGCGATGCCTTCGCCGTGCTGTTCTTCGTCTCGGTGGGCATGCTGTTCAACCCGGCCATCCTGGTCGAGCACCCGTGGCACGTGCTGGCCACCGCGGCGATCATCATGTTCGGCAAGTCGGCCGCGGCGTTTTTCATCGTGCGCGCCTTCGGCCATTCCAAGGCCACCGCGCTGACCATCTCCGCCTCGCTGGCACAGATTGGCGAGTTCGCCTTCATCATCGCCGGCCTCGGCGTGGCCCTACAGATCCTGGACCCCGAGGGCCAGGCCCTGGTCCTGGCCGGTGCGTTGATCTCCATCCTGCTCAACCCGTTCGTGTTCGGCCAGCTGGACCGCTGGCAGCGCCGCCACCCCGAATCCAACCCGCACAAGCAGCCGCTGGATATCCCCACCGGCCCGTCGCGGGAACTGCACAACCACGCCATCGTGATCGGTTACGGCCGGGTCGGCAGCGAGCTGGCACAGGTGCTGCAGAGCCGTGGCGTGCCGGTGCTGGTGGTGGATGACAACGAGCACCATGTGGCCCGGGCCCATGCCAACGGCATCCCGGCCATCCGCGGCAGCGCCGCTGCCGATGCGGTGCTGGCCGAGGTCCGCGCCGACAAGGCGGCCATTGCCATCCTGGCCATCCCGCAGCCGCTGGAAGCGGGCGAATCGCTGGCCAAGCTGCGCGCCCTGAATGCCAACCTCACCCTGCTGGCCCGTGCCCACAGCGACGCCGAGGTCAAGCACCTGCTCGCCCACGGCGCCGATGGCGCGATCCTGGCCGAGCGCGAGCTGGCCTGGTCGTTGGCCGAAATGGTGATGGCCAGCCCGGCGCTGCGGCCTTCCACCCCGCTGCCACCGGCCCACCCACTGCCCGACGCCCCCACCGGCAACGCGGCCTGAAGCCTGCTCAGGCCTGAGCGGGCAGCTCCTGCTGCAACTGCGCCCGCAGCAGGGCGATGGCCTGGCTGACCTTGGCCGGCTGCCGCTGCCGGTGCGGGGTCACCGCCCAGGCCTGCAGCGCGGGCAACTGCCACTGCGGCAACAGCCGCACCAGCTGCCCGGCCGCCACCGCTGCCGCCGCCTCGCTGGCCATCAGTACCGCCACCCCCAGCCCCTGCAGACACAGCTGCTGCAACGCCGGCTGGCTATTGCTCAGGATGCGCGGATGCGCCGGCACGACCTGCACCATGGCCGTGTCATGCAGGTGGAACTGCCACTGCGTCATCGCCTCACGGCCCAGCCATTGGGCCTGCGGTATCTGCGCCGGTTCGTGCAATAGGCCATGCCGCTGCAGCCACGCTGGCGCGGCGCACAGCCAGCGCTCCATCGCGCCGATCGGCTCGGCCATCCAGTCACTGTCGGGCAGCTGGCCGAAACGGATGGCCAGATCGATCCGTGCCTGCACCAGATCCGTCCAGCCATCATCAAACTGCAGCTGCAGGCGCAATTGCGGGTTGTCCAACAACCACGGACCCAGGGCCACGCCAATGGTCGCCGCCATGCCCAGCGGCGCACTCAACCGCAGCTGGCCCGATGGCTGCCCGCGCGAGGCAGACAGCTGCGCGGCAGCCTCATCGGCGGCATCGAGCAGGCGCAGGCAGGCGGCGTAATAGCGGCTGCCCACATCGGTCAGGGCCAGGGCGCGGGTGCTCCGGTGCAGCAGCGGCATGCCGGCATCACGCTCCAGCGCGCGCAGCTGCTGGCTCACCGCCGAGGTGCTGATGCCCAGCGCACGGCCGGCGGCACTGAGCGAGCCGTGCCGTACCACCTGGGCAAACACGGCCATGCGCTTGAAGTTGTCCACGCCACCTCCGCCATCGATTGTGAAGCACAGCTTCAAGCCATTGGCAGTTTTTTGCCACTGCCGCGCCCACGCCTGGACGCGCAGACTGGCCACCTTCGATCACACCTTGGAGCAGCTGATGAAAATCGCCCTGATTGGCGCCACCGGCTTTGTCGGCAGCGCTGTACTGCAAGAACTGCTGGCCCGTGGCCACCAGGTCACCGCCCCGGTCCGGCACCCGGAAAAACTGCCCAGCCACGCCGGCCTGCATGCCATCCAGGCCGATGTGCACGACAGCACCCGGCTGCAGGCCGCCCTGGCCGGCAATGAGGCGGTAATCAGCGCCTTCAATGCCGGCTGGGACAACCCGGACATCTACCGTGACTTCATGGCCGGCACCCGCGCCATCGTTGCGGCGACCAAGGCCGCCGGAGTCAAGCGTTACATCGTGATCGGCGGCGCCGGCAGCCTGTACCTGCCCGATGGCAGCCAGCTGGTGGACGCGCCGGACTTCCCGGCGGCCATCTTTGACGGCGCCAACGCCGCCCGCGATGCCCTGAACGAGCTGAAGAAGGAGACCGCGCTGGACTGGACCCAGCTCAGCCCGCCGCCGGTCTTCCATCCCGGCGGCCCCAGCCAGCGCACCGGCCACTACCGCAGCGGCGGCGACCAGCCGCTGAGCAGCGGCGATGGCCCGGGCACCATCAGCGCGGCCGACCTGGCCATCGCCGTGGTCGACGAGCTGGAAAAGCCGCAGCACATCGGCCGGCGTTTCACCATCGCCTGGTAAGCGGTGATCGGCAACGGCCACTTCGGTGGCCGTTGCCATGAGCACTCAGCCAATGGCTGCGGCCAGCGCCTGCTCCAGGTCGGCCAGCAAGTCATCGATATGCTCGATGCCCACGCACAGGCGCACGGTGTCCTCGCTGACCCCGGCCGCGGCCAGTTCTTCCGGCGAGAGCTGGCGGTGGGTGGTGGAGGCCGGATGGGTGGCCAGTGACTTGGCATCACCGATATTGACCAGGCGGGTGAACAACCCCAGTGCATCGAGGAAGCGTGCGCCCGCTTCCCGCCCGCCGGGCAGACCGAAGGTCAGCAGGCCCGAGGCACCGCCATCGCGCAGGATGCGCTTGGCCAGGGCGTGGTCCGGGTGGTCTTCCAGGCTGGCGTAATTGACCCATGCCACGCTGCGGTGCTGCTGCAGGTAGCGGGCCACGGCCAGGGTGTTGGCATTGATGCGCTCCATGCGCAACGGCAAGGTCTCGATGCCCTGCAGGATCAGGAAGGCGTTGAACGGGGAGATCGCCGCACCGGTATTGCGCAGCGGCACCACCCGGGCGCGGCCAATGAAGGCCGCCGGGCCCAAAGCTTCGGTATAGACCACACCGTGGTAGCTCGGGTCCGGGGTGTTCAAGCGCGGGAAGCGGGCGACATGCTCGGCCCAGGGAAATTTCCCGGAGTCCACAATCGCCCCCCCTAAGCTGGTGCCATGCCCGCCCAGGTACTTGGTCAGCGAATGCACCACGATGTCGGCGCCGTGTTCGAACGGGCGCAACAGCCAGGGGCTGGCCACCGTGTTGTCCACGATCAGCGGCACGCCGGCAGCATGGGCGATGGCGGCAATGGCCGCGATATCGGTGACATTGCCGCGCGGGTTGCCGATCGACTCGACAAAGATCGCCTTGGTCCTGTCATCAATCAAGGCGGCGAAATCGGCCGGGTCATCGCTGGCGGCAAAGCGGGCGCTGATGCCCCACTGCGGCAGCGTGTGCGCCAGCAGGTTGTAGGTGCCGCCGTACAGCGCACTGGCCGCCACGATGTTGTCACCGGCCTCGGCGATGGTCTGGATCGCATAGGTGATTGCCGCCTGGCCCGAGGCCAGGGCCAGCGCGCCAATGCCACCTTCCAGCGCGGCCACCCGCTGCTCCAGCACATCGGTGGTGGGGTTCATGATCCGGGTATAGATGTTGCCGGGCACCTTCAAATCGAACAGGTCGGCGCCATGCTGGGTGTCGTCAAAGGCATAGGCCACGGTCTGGTAAATGGGCACCGCCACCGCACGGGTGGTCGGGTCGGGGCGGTAACCGCCATGCACGGCGATCGTTTCGGGCTTCCAGGCTGAACCAGTCATCGCTCTATCCGAATTGAAGGATGAAATGACGATACCCGATCACAGCACAGCGTGCCGCAATGGTTGCCGATGCGACCGATGACGCTTTGGCATGAACCCCCGACCCAGCGTCATCAGCCATCAGGCAGAGCGCATTGAGCGAAGCATCGCGCCCGGGGCATTGCTGCGAGGCATCGGCTTTGCAGCAGCGCCTCAAGGCGCGATGCCCGGGAGCATGGTGAATTACCTCAGCCGCAGACCGCGGCCCGCGCCGCTTCTGCACAGGGCAGCGGTGTTCTGCGTGGCAAGACGGGCTCACATCAACAGGCATTGGCAGATCCCGGGGAAAGTGTGCTGTGACGCCATACCGGCCCGCTCGCGCCGTGGATGGTTACCCTGCACACATCGACAAGGACCTTGATGCCCATGAGCACACACCGGATGCCCTGCCTGGCCATGGCCCTGCTGCTGACGCTTGCCGGCTGCAGCCATGGCGGCGGCACGCACGCA
>JBJEWP010000089.1:0-9423 GCA_051885115.1 Stenotrophomonas sp.
TCAACGGCGCCCAGCAGGTCAAGGAACGCCTGATCAACGAAGCCCAGGCCTATGCCGCCAAGGTGGTGCCCGAAGCGCGTGGCCAGGCCACCCGCACCCGCACCGTGGCCGAAGGCTACAAGCAGTCGATCGTGGCCCGCGCCGACGGTGACGCCCAGCGCTTCAGCCTGCTGGCCGCCGAATACCGCAACGCTCCGGAAGTCACCCGCAAGCGCCTGTGGCTGGAAACCGTGCAGCAGGTGCTGGCCGGCAACCGCAAGGTCATCGGTGGCGACGGCAAGCAGCTGATCTACGTGCCGATGCCGGCTGACAATGCACGCGCACCGGGCGCACCGCTGGTGACCCCGGAAGTGCTGGTACCGTCGGTGACCCAGACCCCGGCAGACGGTGTGCGTGAGCCCGGCCGCAGTGCCGTGCGTGGTGGTCGTGAGGAGGTGGTGCGATGAGAAGTTCACTGATTGTCGGCATCATCGTTGCCGTGCTGCTGGGCCTGCTCGGCTCGGTCTATGTGGTGCGTGAGGACCAGACCGCGATCGTGCTCAACCTGGGCAAGGTGGTGCGCGCGGACGTCAAGCCCGGCCTGCACTTCAAACTGCCGCTGGTGGAAACCGTGCGCGTGTTCGACCGCCGCTTCCAGGTGATGGGCATGCCGCCGGCGCGTTACTTCACCGCCGAGCAGAAGGACGTCAGCGTCGACTTCTTCGCCATTGGCTACATTTCCGACACCCAGGCCTACTACCGCGCCACCGGCGGTGATGCACGCAATGCCGACGCCCGTCTGGCACCGATCATCACCGACTCGCTGCGCAACCAGATCAACTCGCGCACCCTGCAGCAGCTGGTTTCCGGCGACCGCAGCGAGCTGATCGCCGGCCAGCTCAAGGGCATCAACGAGGCGGTCAAGACCCTGGGCATGCAGATGGTGGACCTGCGCATCAAGCAGATCGACCTGCCCACTGACAGCCAGGTGATCACCGACGTCTACGAGCGCATGCGCGCCCAGCGCAAGCAGGAAGCGGCCAAGTTGCGCGCCGAGGGCGAAGAGCAGTCGCTGGCCATCCGTGCCCAGGCCGACCGTGAAAGCGCGGTGCTGTTGGCCGAGGCCGAGCGTGATGCCCAGCGCCTGCGCGGTGAGGGTGATGCCCAGGCGGCGGCCACCTATGGCAAGGCCGGTTCGGCCGATCCGGCGTTCTATGCCTTCTACCGATCGCTGGAGGCCTACCGGGCCTCGATGGCCGACGGCAACGGGGTGATCGTGCTGGACAGGAACGATCCGTTCCTGCAGTACATGCGCAACGACCGCTGAGTCGGATGCAGGTTGCAACAGGAGGCCGGCAGTGATGCCGGCCTTCGCTTTGGGGAAAAGACATGAAGGATCTGTGGGCGGCCCTGTGCCTGGTCGCGGTGATCGAAGGGTTGTTGCTGTTTGCCGCCCCCGATGCCTGGAAGACGATGGCGATGCAGTTGCTGGCCCAGCCAGCGGCGGTGCTGCGCCGGATCGGTGCGCTGGCCATCGCCGGTGGCCTGCTGGCGCTGTGGTGGCTGCGGTACTGAATCGCAGCTGCCGGCCGCGTGGCAGCAGGGCTAGTCGGCAGCGGGCAAAACCCGGATAATCCAGAAAAGCCGGACGGGGCCCCCCGTTCGGCTTTTTCCGTGTGTGGCCGACCATGGCTTCCAACCCCCCGATGGGGCTGGTGCAATGTCAGGGCTGGCCAGTGCACGGTCACCTTCCGCAGCCCCGATGGCTGCACACAATCCAGGAGTTACCCGTCATGGGTCAGTCAGTTGTTGTTCTTGGTGCCCAGTGGGGCGATGAAGGCAAGGGCAAGATCGTCGATCTGCTTACCGAGGAAATTGGCGCCGTGGTGCGCTTCCAGGGCGGCCACAATGCCGGCCACACCCTGGTCATCAACGGCAAGAAGACCGTCCTGCACCTGATCCCGTCGGGCATCCTGCGCGATGACGCGCTGTGCCTGATCGGCAACGGCGTGGTGATCTCCCCGGCAGCGCTGAAGAAGGAAATCGAAGAGCTGGAGGCCGCCGGCGTGGAAGTGCGCTCGCGCCTGAAGATCTCCCCGGCCGCGCCGCTGATCATGCCTTACCACATTGCCCTGGACCAGGCGCGCGAGAAGGCTGCCGGCGGCAAGGCCATCGGCACCACCGGCCGCGGCATTGGCCCGGCCTACGAAGACAAGGTGGCGCGCCGCGGCATCCGCATCGCCGACCTGCATTACCCCGAGCAGCTGGCCGAGAAGCTCAAGGCTGCGCTGGACTACCACAACTTCGTGCTGACCCAGTACCTGGGTGTGGACCCGGTCGACTTCGAGACCACCTACGCCGAAGCCCTGGCCTTCGGCGAATACGTCGAGCCGATGAAGTCCGATGTGGCCGGCATCTGCCACGACCTGCGCAAGCAGGGCAAGCGCGTGCTGTTCGAGGGCGCCCAGGGGGCGCTGCTGGACATCGACCACGGCACCTACCCGTACGTGACCAGCTCCAACACCACCGTGGGCGGCGCCCTGGCCGGCACCGGTGTGGGCGCGCAGGACATCGACTACGTGCTGGGCATTGCCAAGGCCTACGCCACCCGCGTCGGCGGTGGCCCGTTCCCGACCGAACTGGACGACGAGATCGGCCAGGGCATCCGCGACCGCGGCGCCGAGTACGGTGCCTCCACCGGCCGCCCGCGTCGTTGCGGCTGGATGGACATCGTCGCGCTCAAGCGTGCCGTGGCCATCAACGGCATCTCCGGCCTGTGCATCACCAAGCTGGACGTGCTCGACGGCATGGAAAAGCTCAAGGTCTGCATTGCCTACGAATACCGTGGCAAGCGCACCGAGTATGCGCCGCTGGACGCCCAGGGCTGGGAAGAAATCACCCCGGTCTACCTGGAATTCCCGGGCTGGAGCGAAAACACCCACGGCGTGACCGAGTGGGACAAGCTGCCGCCGGCCGCACGCGCCTACCTGCGCTCGCTGGAAGAGCTGGCCGGCTGCCCGGTGTCGATCGTGTCCACCGGCCCGGACCGTGACCACACCATGATCCTGCGCGACCCGTGGGCTTGATTGCCTGCTGAGCGGCAGGCACTGCTTGTCCCTCCACGGTGCTGACAAAACCCCGCCACGGCGGGGTTTTGTTTTTCTTGCTGGCAAGCGCGGGATGCAGCGGTGGTGGCAAGTGCTTTGGCGCGGAGCAGTGGCGCCGCGGCCAGGGTGACGGGCGCGAACCGCGTGCGAGCCTGCTGCTGGCCTGGCGCAGGCGTGGTGCGGTCTGTACGCAAGTCATGTTGTGGGGGGGCTGGGCACGTTTGGGTCCCGCTTTGCGGCTTGCTTCAGTGGAACCGGGCAACGGACAGCTTCAGGCCTGGCCATTGCGTGCGTGGCGCCATCCGCTCGCCGGTGCCTGATCGGCCTGGTGCAGCGTGCCCGGTTCCATGGCGTCAGCAAGCCGGCTGCCGTTGCCCAGTGGCATCGGGATGGATACAGGACTTCTGGCACGCGCAACGATGGCCGATTGCCCTACATTGGTCGGTCAACTGTGTCAGGAAGCTGCTGATGATCCTCCGTACCTGTGTTCTTTCCGCCGCCATCGCGGCTACCCTGATGGGCTGCAGCCAGCCCAACGGCAACGAATCGGCTTCGACGGCCGCCGAACAGTCGGCCAATCCGTTGATTGGCGCCTGGAATACGCCGGAAGGCGTGCCGCCGTATGACCTGATCCGTGCCGAGCACTACGAGGCCGCCTTCGATCAGGCCATCGCCGCTGCCCGCGAGCAAAACCAGGCCATCGCCAACAACACCGACGAGCCGACCTTCGAGAACACCATCGAAGCGATGGAGCGTTCGGGTCGCGAACTGTCGCGCGTGGCCAGCACCTTCTTCACCGTGGCTTCGGCCGATGCCACCCCGGCCAACCAGGCCGTGCAGAAGGCCATTGCGCCCAAGCTGGCCCGCCTGTCCAACGAGACCCTGCTGGACCAGGCGCTGTTCCAGCGCGTGGACACGCTGTTCAACAAGCGCGCCGAGCTGGGCCTGAACCCGGAACAGGCCCGCCTGTTGGAGCAGACCCACAAGCGTTTCGTGCGCGCCGGTGCCGCGCTGTCCGAAGAAGCCCGCACCCGCGTTGCCGCCATCAACGAAGAGATGGCCAACCTGGGCGTGCAGTTCGGCCAGAAGCTGCTGGCCGACCAGAAGGCCAATGATGTCTTCCTGACCGCTGCGGAAGTGGAAGGCCTGCCGGCAGACCAGGTCGGCGCTGCCGCTGCCGCTGCCGAAGCCGCCGGCAAGGCGGGCCAGTACCTGTTCCCGGCCACCCGTTCGGCCGCCGAACCGTTCCTGACCGCCGCGCCCAACCGCGACGCGCGCGAGAAGATCTGGCGTGCCTTCACCTTCCGCGGTGACAACGCCAACGAGAACAACACCAGCGCCGAGATCAAGCGTCTGGTCGAGCTGCGCATCGAGCGCGCCAAGCTGATGGGCGCGGCCACCCACGCCGATTTCGTCCTCTCCGACGCCATGGCCAAGACCCCGGCAGCGGCGATGGACCTGCTGATGGCCGTCTACACCCCGGCCCTGGAACGCGCCAAGGAAGAACTGGCCGACATCCAGGCCCTGGCCGCCAAGGACGGCATCACCGACGTCCAGCCGTGGGACTGGCGCTACTACGCCGAGCAGGTCCGTAGCGAGCGCTTTGCCCTGAACGAGGCCGAGGTCAAGCAGTACATGCCGATGGACGGCATGGTCGCTGCCATGTTCGAGACCACCCAGAAGCTGTTCGGGCTGACCGTGCACGAGCGCAAGGACATCCCGGTCTACGCCGATGGTGTGCGCGTGTTCGAGATCCGTGAGGCTGACGGCACCAAGATCGGCCTGTTCTACGCCGACTGGTTCGCCCGTCCGACCAAGCGCCCGGGCGCCTGGATGAACAGCATCCGCGTGCCCAACGGCCTGCTGGGTGAAAGCCCGATCGTGGTCAACAACCAGAACATCACCCCGCCGGCTGCCGGCGAGCGTGCGCTGATCTCGCTGGACGAAGCCCAGACCCTGTTCCACGAATTCGGCCATGGCCTGCACGGCCTGCTGTCCAAGGCCCATTACCCGAGCCTGTCGGGCACTGCCGTGGCACGTGACTTTGTCGAGTTCCCGTCGCAGGTCTACGAGCACTGGATCACCGAGCCGACCATCCTGCAGGCCCATGCCCGCAATGCCGCCGGCGAGCCGATGCCCACAGCGATGCTGGAATCGCTGCTCAAGGCGCAGACCTTCAACCAGGGCTTCTTGACCGTGCAGCAGCTGTCCTCGGCCATCCTGGACATGCGTCTGCACCAGCTGGGCGAACTGCCGGCTGATTTCGATGCCGGCAAGTGGGAAGCGGCGCAGCTGCGTGAACTGGGCGTGCCGGAACAGATCGGCATGCGTCACCGCCTGCCGCACTTCAGCCACATCTTCGATGGCGGCTATTCGGCCAGCTACTACGCCTACACCTGGGCCGAAGCCATGGACGCTGACGGCTTTGATGCGTTCAAGGAAGCCGGCAACGTGTTCGACCCGACCCTGGCAGCCAAGCTGCGTCGTGAGGTGTATGAAGTCGGCAACACCCGCGATCCGGCCGAAAGCTACACCGCCTTCCGCGGCCGTATGCCCAGCGCCGATGCCCTGTTGCGCAACCGCGGCCTGAAGTGATCCGGCTCCGCATGCGCTAAGCAGAAAGGCGACCCGGGAAACCGGGTCGTTTTTTTTGACTGGCAGGCCGGTTGGGGTGCCAGCAGCGTGTAACCCTTGCCCCGGCTGAAACAAAGACCTGCCGGCGTGCAGGGGGCAATCAGAACGACAGGGATGGCCTGGCGGCGATGGCTCGTCCTGTTGCCATCGGTCATCATCTGGGCATGGTTTACCGTTGCCCTCCGCCCCGTTCTGCCGCACCCGGATCCTCCACCCGCGCCAGCATTGCCCGCCAGGCCGTGCCGATCATCCTGGCCAGTGCCTCGGTGCCGTTGCTGGGCATGGTGGATACGGCGGTGATCGGCCACTACGGCAGTGCTGCCGAGCTGGGGGCGCTGGCGCTGGGCGCACTGTTGTTCAGTTTTCTCTACTGGGGCTTCGGCTTCCTGCGCATGGCCACCACCGGTTTTGTCGCCCGCGCCCACGGTGCCGGCGACCTGGCCCAGCTGCGGGCGGCAGCGCTGCGGCCGTTGTTGCTGGGCCTGGGGATCGGTGTGCTGTTGTGGCTGCTGCATGCACCGCTGCTGGGCGTGTTCCTGCTGGCGGTGGATGCCGGGCCGGCGCTGGCCGGGCGCAGCAGTGAGTACGTCGGTGCACGGATCTGGGGCGCGCCGGCGGCGCTGGCCCTGTATGCCCTGTGTGGCACCTTGATCGGGCTGGGGCGCGGGCGTGCCCTGCTGGCGGTGCAGCTGCTGCTCAATGGGCTCAACGCGGTGCTCGATGTCTGGCTGGCCGGCCACCTGGGCCTGGGGCTGCGCGGCATCGGTTATGGCACCGCCCTGGCCGAGTGGGTCAGCGCCTTGCTGGCCCTGTGGCTGGTATGGCGTTGTCTGCGCGGGCCCCGGCCGGTTGCCGGCCCGTGGCTGACATGGTCACTGCTGGCACAGGCGGCGGCCTGGCGGGCAATGTGGACGGCCAATACCGACCTGCTGCTGCGCACGCTTGGCCTGCTGGCCGGGTTTGCCTGGTTTGCCCGTCTCGGTGGCCAGCAGGGCGAGACGGTGCTGGCGGCCAACCACTTGCTGCTGCAGCTGGTGGCCTTCAGTGCGTTCTTCCTGGACGGTTTTGCCCACGTGGCCGAAGCGCGGGTCGGGCAGGCGCTGGGCCGTGGTGATCGGGCCGGGCTGCGGCGTGACGTGCGCCTGGGCAGCGAGCTGGCCGTGCTGTCGGCCTTGCTGTTGGCGGCGGGAATCTGGCTGGCCGGGCCGCTGGTACTCGGGGTGCTCAGTGATCTGCCGGCGGTGGTGGCGCAGGCCGTCGCCTGCCTGCCGTGGGCCGCGCTGTACGTGGTGCTGTCGGTGCCGGCTTTCCAGCTCGATGGCATCTGCATTGGCGCCGGGATGACCGCGGCGATGCGCCGCTCGGTGCTGCAGGCGCTGCTGCTGTTCGTGCTGCTGGCCTGGCTGGCACAGGGGGTGTGGGGCAACCATGGCCTGTGGGCGGCCATGGTGGTGTACGTGTTGCTGCGCGGTGTGTTGCTGTGGCCGGCGTGGCCACGGCTGCTGGCCAGCACTGTGGGGGCGGGTCAGCGTGGTGGCTAGGGGGCGGTCAGGGGCGGGAAAATACTCCCCGGTGTGCCTGCAGTTGCTGCGTTGGAGCGGAAGCAGCCAGTCCATCTGGCTGGCGGGTTTGCAAGCGGCAAGCGCATTTTCCCTGGTGCCCCGGATGCGGCATGACCTGGCCCGGGCGGTTTTTTGTGCATGGCTTGCGGGCAGTATTCCCGCTTGCCGGGTGAGCTGTTGATATTTGCCCAACCTGTCGCAAATTGGCGGCGTTGTGCACGGTTTCCAAAGGCCTCTGGCACCTGGGTACTGTCCTGCTGGGCGTTGTGCTGGCGTTGGCAGGCGTGTTGCGCCCCGCCCATGCGCGGGTGCCTGACCGGCCAATTTCCCAATACACCCATGTCTGGCAGGAAAACCAGTTGCCGCAGGGCACGCTGCTGTCCATTGCCCCGCAGCACAACGGTGTGATCTGGCTGGCCTCCTATGGCGGCCTGGTGCGTTACAGCGGCGAAAGCTTCGAGACCTTCGAGGCCTTCGACCAACGGGTGTCGCCGGCACGGAAAGGTTCGGCCCTCACCGCGGTGGCCGCCGAAGGCCAGCAGGGCCTGTGGGTAGCTGCCCATCCTGCAGGCCAGTGACCTGCTGGTGGCCGGCCTGGGTCATCCGGCATACGCGCTGCTGCTCGGGTTGTGTCTGGTGTTGCTGGTCAGCTGGCCGCAAACCCTGCGCCTGCGCAAGCCGCAGCAGGTGGCCGAACTGTCTTCGCGCAGCAGGCTGTGGCGCTGGTTGCTCACTCCCTCACCGTTGACCAGCTGGCAGGCCACCGGGCTGCGCCCGCTGACGGCCATGACCCTGGCCGTGGCCTTGTCGATGGTGGCCGGTTCGACCAGCTATGAGGCCTTGCGTGCCCGGAACATCCGCCAGCAGGGGGGCGGCAACCCGGTAGGGGTGCAGGTCAATGGCGATGGCGCGCTGGCCGCGCGACCGGCCCGCCTGCTCGGCAGCAGCAGCGCGTTTGTATTTTTGTGGTGGCCGCACCTGCAGCGGGCCGAAGCGGTTCCGCTGGCGGCAATCAAGCGGCTGCAGGCCCCGGTGGTGGTCCGCGTTGAACCGGGCAAGCCGGCCTCTGCTCCGGTTCCCGTCCCGGCCCCGACCCCGGCCGCGGCTGCGGGGCGTCCGTCGCCGGTGCCCGCCACCACCACGCCAGTACCTGCACCGTTGCTGCGCGCACCACGCTGGGGCATGGCCGGGGCGGGCTGGCTAGAATGGTGGCCGTTTCTTCCTCTGTTGGCCCTGGCACCTGCATGCGCATCGATCCTGCCGAAGTTGAAGCCTTGTTTGACGCCATCCCCAGCGTGTTGTTCTTCGCCAAGGATGCCCAGGGCCGCTACACCCACATCAACCAGACCATGCTGCGTCGGCTGGGTGTGCGCTCGCGCAACGAGGTCATTGGCCGCCGTGCCGACGAGGTCTATCCGGCCGGCCTGAGTGGGGCCTATGTCGAGCAGGATGCGCGGGTGCTGGCCGGCGAGGTGATCGAAAACGTGATGGAGCTGCACCTGTTCGCCAACCGCCAGCCAGGCTGGTGCCTGAGCTGCAAGCGGCCGATCATCGTCGATGGCCAGGTGGTTGGCCTGATCGGCATCTCGCGCGACCTCGGCCAGCGCGGCGGGCTGGAGGCCGAGTACGAGCCCCTGCGCCTGGCCCTGGAACATCTCAACACCCACTATGGGCAGAGTGTGCGCATGCAGACCCTGCTGGACATCACCGGCTTTTCGCTGTCCAAGCTGGAGCGCAGTTTCCGCAAGGTGTTCCAGATGACCCCGCAGCAGGTATTGACCCGCCTGCGCATCCAGATGGCCATGCATCTGCTGCACGGGCCGGACAGCATTGCCAGCATCGGCCAGGCCTGCGGTTTTACCGACCAGAGCGCCTTCACCCGCAAGTTCCGCGCCGAAACCGGCATGGCCCCGCGTCAGTACCGCCTGCAGGTCAACGCCCGCGCCGCGGGCACGCGCTGACCGACGGGCAGGCGGCTTATCCGGGCGCCTTGCCCACTGCCTGCCTGGCCGCTGCTAGTGCAGCTGCCACGGCCAGCGATGGCGCACGCGCGCACCAGTGGTACATCGGTCCTGCGCCGGGCACCGCCAGCGACCTGATTACGACCCGGCCGGTTGCCTTGCCCGCCGGTACATCGCGGC
>JBJEWP010000090.1:0-9394 GCA_051885115.1 Stenotrophomonas sp.
AGCGGTCGATACGCACATCGTTGATGCCCAGCTGGCGCATGCGCTGGGTCACCGCATCGGTGCCACCGCCCAGCTTGACCAGCATGTCGGTGGCGTTGTTGTCGCTGACGGTGATCATCATGTGGATCAGGTCGCGCACGCTGATGGCCGAGCCGGGGGTGAGATGGATCTGCATCGGCCCGCCCATTTCCGGGTAGATATCGGTCGGACCGATCACCACGTTCTGGTCCAGGCGCAGCTTGCCCTCGTCCACCAGGGTGAGGATGTGCACGGCCACCGGCACCTTCATCACGCTGGCCAGCGGGAAGGCACGCTCGCCATTGACGTGCACGGCACGGCCGCTTTGCAGGTGCAGCATCGACACCCCCACCTCGCCGGGCAGCATCGCCACCAGGCGCTGGGCCTCGTGCTGCAAGGGCGTGGCACTGGAGGCGGCAAACGCCGGCGCGGCGCACAGCAGGGCACCCAGCAGCAGGCTGCGGGCAATCATCGAACAACGCGGGGAAACAGCGGCACCAAGGCGCATGGCAGCAACTCCAACAAGACGGTATCACCGCATCTGAGCACAGCCCTGCACCATTGCCCACCTGCCGCAGGTCATGCCACACACAACAACGCCGGCCACAAGGGCCGGCGTCGGGGGCATTCCATTGAATCCACCAAATGCTTACTTGGTGATGTCCACGTCCTTGGTTTCGCGCAGGAACAAGGTGCCGATCACCACCGTCATCAGGGCGATGCCGATCGGGTACCACAAGCCGTAGTAGATGTTGCCGGTACCGGCGACCAGGGCGAAGGAGATGGCCGGCAGGAAGCCGCCGAACCAGCCGTTGCCGATGTGGTAGGGCAGTGACATCGAGGTGTAGCGGATGCGGGTCGGGAACAGCTCGACCAGGTAGGCGGCAATCGGGCCGTAGACCATGGTCACGTAGATCACCAGCACCCACAGCAGCAGCACGGTCATCGGCACGTTGATGCGTGCGGTGTCAGCCTTGGCAGGATAACCGGCATCGACCAGGGCAGCCTTGAGCTCGGCACCGAAGGCATCGGCCTTGGCCTTGAGCGCATCCTTGGACAGACCGGCGGCTTCATACGAGGCCAGGCTGTCGTCACCGAGCTTGACCACTGCCAGCGAACCGGCCGGGGCGGGCTGCACGCTGTACGGCACGCCGGCACGGGTCAGCGCAGCGGTGGCGATGTCACAGGAGTTGGTGAACTTGCGCACGCCCACCGGGTCGAACTGGAAGGAGCAGGTGTTCGGGTCGGCCACCACCAGCGCCGGGGAGTTGTTGCGGGCTTCCTCGATGGCCGGGTTGGCGTAGTGGGTGATGCCCTTGAACAGCGGCATGTAGGTGATCGCGGCCAGCAGACAGCCGGCCATGATGATCTTCTTGCGGCCGATCTTGTCCGACAGCCAGCCGAAGAAGATGAAGAACGGCGTGCCCAGGGCCAGTGCACCGGCAATCATCAGGTTGGCGACGGTGGCATCGACCTTGAGCATGCTGGTCAGGAAGAACAGCGAGTAGAACTGGCCGCCGTACCAGACCACCGCCTGGCCGGCCGCCGCGCCGAGCAGCACCAGCAGCATCAACTTGAGGTTGCCGTCCTTCAGGCTGTCACGGAACGGGGTCTTGGAGCCCTTGCCCTCGGCCTTCATCTGCTGGAACAGCGGCGACTCGCTCAGCTGCAGGCGGATCCACACCGAAATGCCGAGCAGGATGATCGAGACCAGGAACGGGATGCGCCAGCCCCAGGCTTCAAATTCCTCGGTGCCCAGGGTCATGCGGCATACCAGGATGATCAGCAGCGACATGAACAGGCCCATGGTCGCGGTGCTCTGGATGAAGCTGGTATACAGCCCACGCTTGCCCTCCGGCGCGTGTTCGGCCACGTAGGTGGCCGCGCCACCGTACTCACCGCCCATCGCCAGGCCTTGCAGCAGGCGCAGGATGATCAGGATCACCGGGGCGGCGAAGCCAATCGTGTTGTAGTTGGGCAGCACGCCGACCAGGAAGGTCGAAATGCCCATGATCAGGATGGTGACCAGGAAGGTGTACTTGCGGCCGATGCGGTCACCCAGCGAGCCGAAGAAGGCCGCACCGAACGGGCGCACGAAGAAGCCGGCGGCAAAGGCCAGCAGGGCAAAGATCATGCCCGTGGTTTCATTGACCCCGCTGAAGAACTGCTTGGCGATGATCGCCGCCAGCGAGCCGTACAGGAAGAAGTCGTACCACTCGAAAACGGTGCCCAGGCTGGAGGCAAAGATGACCTTCTTGTGGCCCTTGGTAAGTTCCCCTTTATGGGGTGCGGCGCTGGTGCTGGTGTTGGACATGGGTGCTTCCCCTCCGAAGCAATCGTGTAGCGAGGCGGTGTTACGCGATGGAATGGTGCTGGCCAAACATGGGGGAGAGACTTCGACAACAACTGCAGGTACGAGGTGGTGATGCACACGGCGCAGCCATCGAAGGCCGCGCCGTGTTTGGGGCTTCAGAAGCTGTACTTGGTGGTGAACTGGACGCGGCTGATGTCGCCCTTGCGGCCATCCTCGATCTCGCGCACGCCGTACATCAGCTCGGCGCCCACATCGACCTTGGGCATCGGGGTGTAGAACACGTTGCCGCGGATGGACTGCACGCTGCGGGTGACCAGGTTGCCGGCAGCAGCGCTGTTGTCGTAATCGCTGCGGGCGTAGATCAGGTTGGTGCGCAGGCGCTCGTTGATGTTGTGGCGCCAGCCGACGAAGCCGGCCAGCACGCCGGTGCTGTCCAGGCGGCCATCCACCCCGTCCAGGGTGGCATCCCCGGTGATGCCCAGGCCGATGTAACGGGCAATGCCCTCGCCACCGGTGAGCTGGTAATGCAGGGCGTTGCGCGGGCTGATCGCCCAGCGCCCGCCCACGGTGAGGCCGCCGGCAAAGCTGTCATCGTCGTAATGCACGCCGCCGATGTCACGGTCCACCTTGAGCTGGCGCACGATGCCGGCCACGCCGAAGTGGCCCCAGTCACCCTTCCAGTTGTAGCGCGCGGTCAGGTCCGGCAGTGCGCCACGGTCGGACGAAGCGCCGTTGACCAGGGTGGTTTCCGGGTTTTCCAGGGCAATGCTGAAACCACCGTTGGTGTAACGGACCTGGGCCTGGCGTACGAACAGCACGCCGTCGGTGGGGCCGACGAAGTCGGCCGCTTCCGGCAACAGGCCGGCATCCATGAAGTTGGACCAGGTCTGGCCGGCCAGCCAGTTGTTCCAGTACATGTAGGCATGGCGCACGGTGGTGCCATAGGTGTTGGTGGCGTTCTGGTTGCCCAGCGCATTGCCGAAGAAATCCACTTCCAGCACCGCACCGGCCTTGTCGCCCTGGTCATTGGCGTGGTCCAGGCCGAAGGTCAGACGCGAGAACTTGGCATGGAAGTTGGTGTCCCAGTCCGAACGCTGACCGCTGCCACCGGCGCCATGCACCGGGGTCTGCCCCGGCAGGTACAGCGCGCGGCCGGTGGCGTCATCGGCCAGCTGGCCATCACCGGTGGAGGTGGACAGGAAATCGGCCTTGATGAAACCACCCACACGGAAGGTAGTGCCCGGGCTGGCTGCCGGGGTGATGCTGGTCAGCTGGATCGGCTGCTTGCCGGCAGGCAACGCGGCCGGGCTGGCGGCCTTGACCTGGGCCACATCCTGCTGCAGCGCCTGCACCTGCGCCGCCTGCTGCGGCTGGGCGGCCAGCAGCGCCTGGACCTGCTGCTCGAGCTGGGCAATACGGGCTTCCAGCGCCTGCTCACGCGGGGTATCGGCAAGGGCCACACCGGGTGCCCACAGGGCCAGCAGCATGGCGGTGGGCAACAGGCGGCGGGCGGCGGGGGCGGCATCACGATGGGACATCGGGAATCTCCGTAATGAATTATGAATATGACTAGAGAAAAGCGATGAAACGCAGACTGCGCCCATCGCCGGGCAACCACCATTAGCCATTGGTCGAAAGCCATGGCCCGGAAAACACAACGGCCAGCAAGGCTGGCCACGGGCAATAGCTTAGCGATGGATGGGCGCGGGCCGGATTAGACACTAGTCCTATGGCCTTGCCTGCCCGGGCCGCAACACGGCAGGATCAGGGGGAGCAACCGGCCCGGCAATGACTTCCGGCGCATGTGCGTATGGGGGCCGTTGCAGGAACAATCCGCAGGTGCTGGCCGGCCATGCCACAAGCCGGTACGGTTGGCCGGCAGCCCCACGGCATTTCTCAGGCAAGCTCCTTGACATGCAACCACACGCAGTCCCGGGAAGTACTCCAGACACTGCCCTGGCTGGCCAGGCAACGGCCTGGAACCAGCTGCTGCAGGCACTGGACATGGAGGCACTGTGGCAGGCCTGCGTGGCCCTGCTGACCAGCCACCTGCCCTGCCATTCGTGCACCCTGATGTACGAGATCAGTGGCTATCAGCCTCAACGCAGCCTGCATTACCTGGGCAACAGCGAGGGCCTTGCCAACCCGCCCCTGCTCAGCCTGGATGTGGCCGCGCCCTACCTGGCCCGCAACCCGAGCATCGACTGGTACACCTATTCGCAGATCCGCCTGCACGACCGCCAGGCCCGCCAGCGCCTGCTGGCGCAGAAGCCTGCCCCGGGCTGGCGCGAGTTCATCCACCTGGCCTTCTGGCAGGACGAACAGCTGCTGGCGATCATCAGCATCCGCATGCGCCACGGGCACGAGCAGCTTGGCCCGGAACAGCAGCAGTTCCTGTCCCGGCTGCACCCACTGGTGCTGGCCGGGGTGCAGCGGATCCACCGCCTGCAGCAGCAGACCCGCACGCTTTGCCA
This sequence comes from Stenotrophomonas sp., assembly GCA_051885115.1. Taxonomy (GTDB): domain Bacteria; phylum Pseudomonadota; class Gammaproteobacteria; order Xanthomonadales; family Xanthomonadaceae; genus Stenotrophomonas. The sequence continues at coordinate 4,807 of JBJEWP010000090.1, forward strand.
CAGCCTGCTGGGCAGCCCCCTTCAGCCCAATGCGGTGCTTGATGCCCGCCTGGACATCGTCAGCATCAGCACCCAGGCCAGGCAACTGCTGGCCGACTGGTGCGGCCGCCCGATCAGCGGGCAGCACTTCCCCGAGCCCCTGCAGACCGCCCTGGCCACCTGGCTGGAGCGGCAGCAGCCAACGGCGGCGCTGCTGCTGGCCAGCCCGCTGGCAGGCCAGCCGCCGCTGCAAGTGGAAGCCGAACAGCTGGTGCTTTGCCCGCAGCGCCACCCACTGCTTTTGCTGCAGCTCAAAAGCGCCGGCACAACCAGCGCCGCGCCCTGCATGCTGTGGCAGCGGCTGTCGCCCGGTGAGACCCGGGTGGCCCGGCAGGTGCTCAAGGGCCTGCGCAACGAGGAAATCGCCGCCTTGCTGCAACGCTCGGTCAAGACCATCGAAAGCCAGGTCAGTGCGATCTACCGCAAGCTGGATGTGCGCAACCGCGTCCAGCTGGTGGCCCTGCTCGGCAACCGCTGAGCAGGCCCGCCACCCTGGCTCAGGGCTGGAACAGGAAGTAATCGTGCGCGGCGCGGGCCAGCTGGGCAATGGCCGCATCACGCTCGGCGGTGCTGGCACGTGACTGCACGAACACCGAGATCACCACATGGCCGCGGCCATCAGGCAGGGTGATCACGCCGACATCGTTGATCACATCGCCCACCGTGCCGGTCTTGTGCGCCACCGGCGTGGCCCGCGGCAGCATGCCCCGCAGGCGGTCACTGCCGGTACGGGTATCGAGCATGACCTGCTGCAGCACCTGCTGCGAGCTGGCACTGAGCACCTGGCCACGCCAGAGCTGGGCCAGCAGCTGGCTCATGGCCCGTGCACTGCTGGTGTCACGCGGGTCGGCGTTCCAGGCTTCGGTGTGGCGTCGGCGCAGCTCCTCACTGCGTGTGCTGCGTGACAGTTCGGCATAGGCGGCCGGTCCCAGCGGGTTGGCCTGGGAGGCGTCATTTCCACGGTAGTTGGCCAGCAGCTCCCAGATGTAGCGGTCCACCCGCATACCCTGGATACCCAGCGCGCGCATCCGCGCGGTCACCGCATCGGTACCGCCGCCAAGCCGGACCAGGATGTCGGTGGCGTTGTTGTCGCTGACGGTGATCATCATGTGCAGCAGGTCGCGCACACTGATCGCCGAGCCAGCGCTCAGGTGCAGGTCCATCGGGCCGCCCATTTCCGGGTAGACGTCATCGGCGCCCAGGGTCACCTGTTGTTGCAGCGACAGCTTGCCCTCATCGACCAGCTTGAGGATGTGCACCGCCACCGGCACCTTCATGGTGCTGGCCATCGGAAACGCGCGGTCGGCATCGAGCTGGACGCTGCGGCCACTTTCCAGGTGCACGATCATCGCGCCGACATCCCCCGGCAGCAGTGCCGCCAGCCGGCTGGCCTCCTGCTGCAGGGCCTGCGGTGCGGCCGCCGGCCTGGCCAGCGCAACGGTCGGCAGCAGCAGGCAGGACAGCAGCAGCGGGGCAAGAAGGCGGACGCGGCGGCCGGGCCGGCGGGCAGTACCACGGGTTTTGTACATGCGGCAGGTTCCTTGCAGAAAACAGGGGAAGCGGTACCGCAGCGGCCAGGCTGCGGTACCGCGATGACTCAAAAACGCATCCGCGCGCCCAGGGTGAAGTAGCGCCCCACCACATCGTAGTAAGGCGAACCAACCGCACCGAGCGGGGACTTCTTGTCAAACAGGTTGCTGATGTCGGCGTACAGCTCCAGCTCGTTGTCCTTGCCGGTCACCCAGCGCGCCTTCATGCCAACGTCCCAGTACAGGTAGTTGTCGATGCTGCCGTTGGTCAGCTTGAGCTGGTTGTTGTAGACCCCCGAGGAGATGTAGCGGCCACGCACATGCCCGCCGAAGCGGTCACCACGCCAGCCGATGGTGCCGTTGGCACGCCAGCGTGGCACCCCGGCACCGCCGGTCAGTCCTTGCGAGGTCACATACTCGAAGGTGTTCTTGCCGTCGAAGGTGGTCAGGCTGTCCACCCAGGTGCCGATCAAGCGGGTGTAGAAGCTGCCCGGGGCCGACGGCAGCAAACGCGAAGCAGGCAAGGTGTACAGCAAATCCAGGTCCACCCCATTGGTGCGGTAGCGGGCAAGGTTGACGTAGTTGGACTTGATGCGCTCGATCGCACCGCTGGCATCACGCAGGATGCGCCCGCACATGGCCTGGTTGCCGGCCTGGCAGCGCAGCACGGTTTCCTGTGCCGACACCTGGGTGATCACGTCCTTGATCTCAATGTCGAAGTAGTCCAGCGACATGATCAGCCCCGGCGCCGATGCCGGTGCCCAGGTGAAGCCGGCCGTCACGGTGTCGGCAGTTTCCGGGTTCAGCTGCGGATTGCCGCCGCCGATGATCAGCGCGCTGATCGAGCTGCCGGTCTGTGGGTCGCTGATGGTCGACCAGCCGGTGGTACTGGTGGTGTACATCTCCGACAGGTTGGCCGAACGGATGTCGCGCGAGCGGGTGAAGCGCCCCCGGAAGCCGTCGAAGAACTCGTTGGTCATGCCGTACTTCCACGACCAGATTGCCCCGGAGCTGTCGTAGTGACTGAAGCGCGCCGCGGCATTGACCTGCAGGTCGCGCAACACCGGCACATCACGCAACAGCGGCATTGCCACCTCGGCGAAGGCTTCGCGCACCAGCACGCTGCCGGCCATCGGCGACGAACTCCAGGTGGTGAAGGCCTTGGCCAGGTCCTGCTCGCCGACCTGCTGGCTGATCTTCTCCTGGCGTGCCTCCAGCCCCACCGCCACCGACACCTCGCCCGCCGGCAGCGAGAACGGCTCGCCACGCAGGTCGATGCCGGCCGTATCCAGCCGGTTGTTGGTCATCCGTCGCGGCGTACCGGTGACATAGGCAGTGGCCGCCGCCGAAGGCGAGCCATGGCCGAACAGGTTGATCGGCACACAACCGGAAGCCGGGTTGGACAGGGTCACCCGGCACACGGCCTGACCGGTGGCCGGGTCGATCACCGCATCCAGCGCATCGCGGTAATTGGCGGTGAGCAGGAAGCCCGGTGCGGCCAGGTCGTACTGGCTTTCGCCATGGCTGTAATAGCTGCCCCAGCGCCAGCCATCACCGACCACACCGTCCAGGGCCAGCGTGAACTGGGTGGTGCGGCGGTCGTACTGGATGTCGGGGAAGGCGAAGTCGCTGTTGAAACGGCCCATCTTGAAGCTGGTTTCGCCGGCGGCCACCATCGCATCACGCACGGCCGTGGGCAGGAAGGCGTTGTCCACACCCATGGTCAGGCTGCCGCGGTTGTGGTCGCCAAACCACGGAAACTCGTTCCAGCTGCGGCCATGGCGCGCATCGATGGTCAGCGTGGTGTCGTCACTGATGTTCCAGGACAGCCGCCCGAGCATGTTGTAGCGCCGCTGCGGGGTGACCAGCGAGTTGATGTCCTCGTTGTTCGGGCTTTCCCCGCCCTGGATCAACGAGCCCCCGGTGTAGCCGGCAAACGGGCGCAGGCTGCCATCCGGGTTGAAGGCCTGCCCGGCCAGGCTGCCGCTCATGATCAGTCCGCCCAGCGCTGCGTTGCCGTACCCGACATCGCCGTGCATGGTGTAGGTACCATCGCCATTGGACAGCTGCGCGGTGCGGCCCAGCCATGGCCGCGAACTCTTGGGCAGGATGCCCTCGCTGTTGAGCACCTCGGCGCCGAACAACACATGGCCCCGCCCCTGGGCCAGCTCGAAACCACTGGCCACGGCAGCGTACTGCTTGGCATTGTCCGAACGCGAGGACAGCCCGCCCTGGACATCGACCTTGGTACCCAGCAGCTGGTTGTCCAGCTGCACGTTGACCACCCCGGCCACCGCCCCCGAGCCCCAGGCCGCCGATGCGCCACCGGTGACCACTTCCACCCCGCCGATCAGGATCGAGGGAATGCTGGCCAGGTCGTTGTCACTGGAAAAGCGCCGGCCATCGAGCAGTACCAGGGTGCGGCTCAGGCCCAGCCCGCGCAGGTCCACCGGTGCACGCGCCGCGTCCACCCCGGTGGTGTGGGTCTGCGGCGACATGGTGCCGCGGAATTGCGGCAGGTCGTTGAGCGCGGCCGCCACGTTGGTATGGCTGGACAGCTGCAGTTCCTCGGCGCTGACCTTCACCGTGGGCGTCGGTGCACTGAACCCCGGGCGGTCAATGCGCGAACTGGAAGCGGTGACATGGACACTGCCCACATCGACCACCTTGTCCGTGTCCTTGTCTGTGGCCCCTGCCGGCGTGCCGGTGTCCTGGGCGATGGCCGTGGGTGCAATCCCGGCGATGATCAATGCAATACCTGCAGACAGCGTGCTTCTGGCGATACGGAACGACATAAGGCTCCTCGCAGCAAACGGCATGTGGATATGACAAATCGGTGAAAACACTCCCCTCGCCTGCATCTTGGGAGCCTTTGCAAACCGGCGCATCAGGGAAAACCCGCATTTGCTGCCGGCAAAAAACAAGGGCCGGCTTGCGCCGGCCCTTGCTCAGGGCACACCGGTTGTCCGTACCGATCAGTGATCGGAGGCCTGCGAGGCACCCATGCCGGTTTCGGCACG
>JBJEWP010000091.1:0-2496 GCA_051885115.1 Stenotrophomonas sp.
AATAGTCGAACTCGCAGGCCTGGCCGATGACGATCGGGCCGGCGCCGATGATGAGAATGGTTTTGAGGTCAGTGCGCTTGGGCATCTTCGTACTCGAATGTGTGTGCGGCGGTCCGCAGGTAAGCGGTGGACTGCGCGGCGCCGGTCGGCGCCAGCAAGCAAAAGCCCACCGGATCACTCCGGCGGGCCAGTCAGGCATCAACCGCGGGCGGCGGTCATCAGCGCAATGAAGCGGTCAAACAGCAACCCCACGTCATGCGGGCCGGGCGAGGCTTCCGGGTGCCCCTGGAAGGAGAACGCCGGCGCATCGGTCAACTCGATGCCCTGGATGGTCTGGTCAAACAGCGAACGGTGGGTGATGCGCACATTGGCCGGCAGGGTGGCCTCGTCCACGGCAAAGCCATGGTTCTGCGAGGTGATCATCACCTGCTTGCTGTCCACGTCCTGCACCGGGTGGTTGGCACCGTGGTGGCCGTGGGCCATCTTGATGGTCTGCGCACCGGCGGCCAGGCCCAGCAGCTGGTGGCCCAGGCAGATGCCGAAGGTCGGCACCTTCTTTTCGAGCAGCACCTTGATCGCTTCGATGGCGTAGTCACACGGCGCCGGGTCGCCCGGGCCGTTGGACAGGAACACGCCGTCCGGGTTCATCGCCAGCACCTGCTCCACCGGGGTGGTGGCCGGCACCACGGTCAGGTCGATGCCACGGTCAACCAGCAGCCGCAGGATGTTGGTCTTGACCCCGAAATCGTAGGCCACCACCTTGAAGTTCGACGCGGGGGAGAGGAAGGCATCGGCGTCCAGGTCCAGCGAGCCTTCGTTCCAGGCATAGGCCGCCTCGGTGCTGACCACCTTGGCCAGGTCCATGTTCTTCAGGCCGGGGAACTTGCGCGCCGCTTCCAGCGCCTTGTCCACGTCAAGGCCGTCGCCGGCCATCAGCGCGCCATTCTGGGCGCCCTTCTCGCGCAGGATGCGGGTCAGCTTGCGGGTATCGATGCCGGCGATGGCGACCACACCACGGGCATTGAGCCAGTCCTGCAGCGACACCTGGCTGCGCCAGTTGCTGGGACGGCGCGGCACATCGCGCACGATCAGCCCGGCCGACCACACCTTGGTCGCTTCATCGTCCTTGTCGGTCATACCGGTGTTGCCGATATGCGGGTAGGTCAGCGTGACCATCTGACGGGCGTAGGAGGGATCGGTCAGCACTTCCTGGTAGCCGGTCAGGGCGGTGTTGAACACCACCTCACCGACGGACAGGCCGGGCGCGCCTACGGATTCGCCCTCGAATACGGTGCCGTCTTCGAGAACGAGGATTGCGGGCTGGGTCACGGAAATCTCACTCTGGCTACCTGGGAAAGCCGAACCCACGCCTGTCAATCACGGAAAACCGGTTGCAAAAAAGCGCGGACGTTCGGTGCAGTACCGGTCCGGCTGACGTGTTTCGGCGAGCCGGAATTGTAGCGCCTGCCCCCCGCCCACGCCAGCGTCGGCACACACTTTCTACGCATTCATCAGTTGATGTTGAACTGCCTGAACCTGCAACTGGCCAGAAGCCGGCAAAAACCAGGGATTCACCCGGTCAACAGCTCGGCCACGCTGTAACGCCCCGGCGGCCTGCTGGCCAGACGGCGCGCCGCGTGCAGGGCACCGCGGGCGAAGATGTCGCGGTTACCGGCACGGTGGACCAGCTCGATGCGCTCGCCCGGACCGGCAAACTGCACGGTGTGCTCGCCGATGATGTCAGCCGCACGCAGGCTGGCGTAGTGCACCTGCATGCCCTGCCCGCCTGCCGCCTGGCCCAGGCTCAACGCCGTGCCCGATGGCGCATCCTTCTTGTGCACATGGTGGGATTCGACAATGTCGCAATCCCAGCCTTGCAGCAGGGCCGCTGCCCGCGCCACCAGGTCGGTGAGCACGGCCACACCGAGCGAGTAATTGGACGCCCAGACCAGGGGCGCGCGCTCAGCCAGGCTGGCCAACGCCGCCTCGCCGGCCGCATCCAGCCCGGTGGTGCCGCACACCAGCCCGGCGCCGCGCTCGGCGCACAGCTGTGCCAGTGCCGCCACCCCGTCGGGCAGGGAGAAATCGATGGCCACATCAAATGCCGGCAGGCCGGCCAGCTCGCTGGCGGCAAAGTGCGGCACGCCGTCGATCACCCGCTGCGCCGGTGCGCGCCGGGCCACGGCGGCCACCACGTTCAGGTCCCCGGCTTCACCAGCCAGCCGCAACAGGGCCTGGCCCATCCGCCCGGAAGCACCATGGATGACGATATTCAAGGGGGCTTGGCTGTTCATGCGGCCATGGTAGCCCGATTGCCGTGGCCGGCGAGCAGCTGCCGGCACCACCGCCACACTGCGCACGGCCGCCGTGGCCGGCCCGGCTCCCCGCCCACGTACAGGCCGGCCAGCGCCCGCGTTGCTGTACCAACACCGCAGCAGCCATGACCTGCAACGCAAACAGCCCGCAAGACCAGGACGATTGCCGCCCCCGGCCAGC
>JBJEWP010000091.1:2596-9385 GCA_051885115.1 Stenotrophomonas sp.
CAGCGCGGCGGCGGCGATGATGGCGTACTGCCAAGCCAGCGAGGTGTCCATGCTCAGCCCCAGCCCAGCGCGCGGGCACCCTGGTAGGTGAGCAGGGCCATGCCGTAGGCCAGCGCAAACAGGTAGCCGGTGGCAATGGCGGTCTGCTTCCAGCTGTTGGTCTCGCGCTTGATCGTGGCCAGGGTGGACACGCACATCGGCGCATAGATGAACCACACCAGCAGCGACAGCCCGGTAGCCAGGGTCCAGCCATCGGCAATCACCGGGGTCAGCGCATCAATGGCGGCATCGTCATCGGCGGCCGACAAGGCATAGATGGTGGCCAGCGAGGACACCGCCACTTCGCGTGCGCCCATGCCCGGGATCAGCGCAATGCAGATCTGCCAGTTGAAGCCCAGCGGGGCGAACAGCACCGCCATGGCATGGCCGATCTGGCCGGCAAAGCTGTAGTCGATCGCCGGCATGCTGGCGTTCTCCGGGGCACCGGGGAAGGTCAGCAGCACCCACAGCAGGATGGTCAGGGCCAGGATGATGCCGCCCACGCGCTTGAGGAAGATCATCCCGCGTTCGTACAGGCCCACCAGCAGGTCGCGCGGGTGCGGAATGCGGTAGGACGGCAGCTCCAGCAGCAGCGGATGCTCGCGCTGGTCGCGGCGCCACTTCTTCATCACCCAGCTCACCAGCAGCGCGCTGGCAATGCCGGCGGCGTACAGCCCGAACAGCACCAGACCCTGCAGGTTGAACAGGCCGACATCACGGGCCGGGATGAAGGCACCGATCAGCAGCGCATACACCGGCAGGCGCGCCGAGCAGGTCATCAGCGGTGCCACCAGGATGGTGGCCAGGCGGTCACGCGGGTCCTGGATGGAGCGGGTGGACATGATCCCCGGCACCGCACAGGCAAAGCTGGACAGCAGCGGGATGAACGAACGCCCGGACAGCCCGGCAGCGGCCATCATGCGATCCAGCAGGAAGGCCGCCCGCGGCAGGTAGCCGGACTCTTCCAGGGCCAGGATGAAGGCGAACAGGATCAGGATCTGCGGCAGGAACACGATCACCCCGCCCAGGCCGGCAATGATGCCGTCACTGACCAGGCTGGCCAGCGGCCCTTCCGGCAACAGGGCCGCGGCCCATTCCCCCACCGCGGCGGTGCCGGCCTCGATCAGGTCCATCAACGGCGTGGCCCAGGCATACACGGCCTGGAAGATCAGGAACATGGTCAGCGCCAGTGCCAGCAGCCCGAACACCGGGTGCAGCAGCCAGCGGTCCAGGGCGTCATCGATCTTCGCCGTGCGGGTGGGCATGACCACCGCCGCGGCCAGCATCTGCCGCACCTGGGCATGGATGTCGGCCTCTGCCACAGGCACGGCCGGCGCCGCGGCCTGCGCGGCCTGCTGGTCGATCCAGGCCACCAGCGCACGCACGCCGTCCCTGCTCACTGCCACCGTTTCCACCACCGGCATGCCGATGGCCGCCTGCAGCGCCGCCACGTCGATGGCGATGCCACGCTTGCGCGCGGCATCGACCATGTTCAGTGCCAGCACCATCGGCTTGCCCAGCGCGCGCAACTCCAGCGCAAAGCGCAGGTGCAGGCGCAGGTTGGTGGCATCGACCACACACACCAGCACGTCCGGTGCGGCCTCGCCCGGGTAGAAACCACGCAGCACGTCGCGGGTGACCGCCTCGTCCAGGCTGGCCGGGTCCAGCGAATACGCGCCGGGCAGGTCAAGCACGGCATATTCGGCCCCCGAGGGCCCGCGCAGGCGGCCTTCCTTGCGCTCCACGGTGACCCCGGTGTAGTTGGCCACCTTCTGGCGGCTGCCGGTGAGCTGGTTGAACAGGGCAGTCTTGCCGCAGTTCGGGTTGCCGACCAGGGCCAGGCGCAGGGCTGCAGCGGTACTCATGCGGCCACCTCCACGCGGACCCGGGCCGCTTCACTCAGGCGCAGTGCGAAACGGGTATAGCCGACCTGGATCAACACCGGCTCACCGCCGACCGGCCCCCGTGCCACTACCGCCACTTCCTCGCCGGGCACAAAACCCAGCTCGCGCAGGCGGCGGGCGATGGTGTCATGGGGCTGGGCGTCAACCACCGCGGTCACGGTCGCGGGGCGGTGCAAGGCAAGCTCGGACAACGTCACAGGCACAGATCCAGGTCGAAGATAAGAATAGTTATCAATTCTACATCGCATCGCCGCACTGCGTCATGGCCTGCGCGCGTACCGCCGCTAACATCGCCGGGATATGTCTTAACGAGATTTCCATGCTTGCCATTGATCGTCGCGGTGCCGTGCTGCACCTCACCCTGGATCGCCCCCGGCGCCACAACGCCTTCAACGCCGAACTGATCGCCACCCTCACCCAGGCCCTGGAACAGGCGGCCGGGGACAGCAGCCTGCGCGCAGTGGTACTGGCCGGCAGCGGGCCGTCGTTCAGCGCCGGCGCCGATGTCGACTGGATGGCCGAACAGGCCCGTGCCAGCGATGCCCAGAACCAGGCCGACGCCCGCGCCCTGGCCCGGCTGATGCGCAGCCTGGACAGCCTGCCGCTGCCGACCATCGCCGCCATCCATGGCGCCGCCTACGGTGGCGGGGTCGGCCTGGCCGCCTGTTGCGACATTGCCATCGCCAGCGATGACGCCCGCTTTGCCTTGAGTGAAGTGCGCCTGGGCCTGTTGCCGGCAGTGATCTCGCCGTATGTGGTTGCGGCCATCGGCCCGCGGCAGGCCCGCCGTTGGTTTGCCACCGGCCAGCCCTTCGATGCCGCCCAGGCGCTGCACATGGGCCTGGTCCATCAGGTGGTGCCCGCCGCTGGGCTGGAACAGGCCGTCCAGGCCCAGCTCCAGCTGCTGTTGCAGGCCGCCCCACGCGCCAGCGGCCTGGCCAAGCAGCTGGTGGCCGACGTGCAGCGCAATGCCGGCAACCCAGCGGCCCAGGACCACCACAATGCCGCCCTGATTGCTGCCCTGCGCGCCGGCAACGAAGGCCGCGAGGGCCTGGCAGCCTTCCTTGAGAAGCGTCAGCCGCAGTGGGCACAGACCCCATGAGCGACCACGTCCGGGTAATGGAGGTCGGCCCGCGCGATGGCCTGCAGAACGAGAAGGCGATCCTGCCGGTTGCGGACAAGATCGCACTGGTGGACCGGCTTTCGGCCTGTGGCCTGCCGGCGGTGGAAGTGACCAGCTTTGTCAGCCCGCGCTGGGTGCCGCAGCTGGCCGATGCAGAAGAAGTGCTGGCCGGGATCAGCCGCCGCCCCGGTGTCGACTACCCGGTGCTGGTGCCCAACCTGGTCGGTTACCAGCGCGCCCGTGCCGCCGGCGCCGACTCGATCGCGGTGTTCACCGCCGCCAGCGAGGCCTTCAGCCAGCGCAACACCAATGCCAGCATCGCCCAGACCCTGGAACGCTTCGCCCCGGTGCTGGAACAGGCCCGGGCCGACGGCGTGCGCGTGCGTGGCTATGTCTCCACCGTGCTTGGCTGCCCTTATCAGGGCGAGGTGCCGGTGCCGGCAGTGGTCGAAGTGGCCAGCGCCCTGCACGCAATGGGCTGTGCGCAAATCTCGCTGGGCGACACCATCGGCGTGGGCACCCCGGCCAAGGCCCGGGCAATGCTGCGCGCCGTGGCCAGCCAGGTGCCGATGGCGCAGCTGGCCGTGCACTTCCACGACACCTACGGCCAGGCCCTGGCCAATGTGCTGGCCTGCCTGGAGGAAGGGGTACGGGTGGTGGATGCCGCGGTGGCCGGCAGCGGTGGCTGCCCGTATGCCAAGGGGGCCAGTGGCAACCTGGCCAGCGAGGACCTGGTCTACCTGCTGCACGGGCTGGGACTGCATACCGGGGTGGACCTGGAAGCCCTGGCCGCCACCGGCCAGTGGCTGAGCCAGCAGCTGGGCCGCGCCAACCAGAGCCGGGCCGGGATTGCCCTGCTGGCCAAGCTGCAGGAACAGGCCGGCCACTGAGCCGGCCGCGGCCCACCGTGTTGGCATGACCTTCACGGCCACCCTGCCAGCGGCAGCGTAAAAACGTGACACGGGGCCGGTATTGCTGCCGGCCCCGCCGCCATGTCCCACACCGCATTGCCGTGCACCGGCCACACCAATGGATGACCAGGACCCCACTGCCCTGCCCCCGGCCCTGCAGGATCTGCAGCAAGCCCTCGCCGCGCTGGCTGCCGCCGGGTCACCGGTGCAGCAGGCACAGGCCCAGCTGGAACAGCTGCAAAGCCAGCTGCAGTGGCGGCAGAAACTGCTGCAACAACAGCAAGCCCTGTTCCAGTCCATCGACAAGGGGGTGATGCTGTTTGACCGCCAGCTGCGCCTTGTCTCGGCCAACCCGGCGGCGTACCGCATCCTCGGCCTGGGGCAGATTGCCCCGCAGCAACCGGTCAGTGACGCCCCGGACTGGACAACCTTCGACGAACACGGCCAGCAGCTGGCCCCGGGACAATGGCCAGTGGCACGCACCTTCCGCGAAGGCTGCAGCCTGCCCTCCACAGTGATCGGGCTGCACCACCGTGACGGTGACCGCCTGACCTGGCTGTCGATGACCACGGTGCCGATCATTGCGCCCGGGCACAGCCAGCCGCAGCTGGTCTACAGCCTGTTTTCCGACATCACCGAACTCAAACGCGACACCGTCCTGTTTGCCCGCGCACAGTCGCTGGCCCACATCGGCGGCTGGGAATGGCACCCGGGAAAGCCGTTGCTGTACCTGACCGGAGAGGCGCACCGGATTCTCGGCCAGCAGGCCCCGGCACACACCATGGAGCAGCTGCTGGGCTGCCTGCACCCAGCCAGCCAGACCCTGCTGGCAGCCGAACTGGCCCGGCAGGCACCCAGGAACTTTGACCTCCGGCTGCACGGACAACGCGCGGACGGGGGCAGCTTCTGGGTGCGGATGATCGGGGAAAGCGCTACCGCCGAACCGGGCAGCCGGCGTCTGGTCGGCACCCTGCAGGATGTCACCGAACACCACCGCCACGAGCAGCAGCTGCGCCAGCAAGCCCGCACCGATGCGCTGACCGGGGTACTCAACCGCGACGCCCTGCTGCAGGAGCTGGCTGCCCGCCTGGCCCAGGGCCGTGCCTGTGCGGTGCTGTACATCGACCTGGACCACTTCAAGCAGATCAACGATGTCCTTGGCCACGATGCCGGCGACCAGCTGCTGGCCCAGGCCAGCGCCCGGATTACCGCCACATGCGCCGCCGATGGTCTGACCGGACGACTGGGCGGCGATGAATTCCTGGTGCTGTGCACCGACAGCGATGATCCGACCGCCCCGCAGCGGCTGGCCGGGCGGATCAACCTGGCCTTTGCCGCGGCCTTCGTGCTGGACAACGAGCACTTCACCGTGACCGCCTCGATCGGCATTGCCCATGCGCCTGCACATGGCCGCGATGTGGCCAGCCTGGTGCACCACGCCGACCTGGCCATGTATGCCTGCAAGAACGCCAACGGCAATGGCTGGTGCCTGTTTGAGCAGGAACTGGCACAGCGCCAGCAGCACCGTCAGCAGATCGACGAACAACTGCGCCAGGCCCTGGCACAGCAGGCCTTCCACCTGGTCTACCAACCCAAGGTCGACCTCGGTGACGGTCGCATTGTCGGCGCCGAGGCTCTGCTGCGCTGGCAAGAAGGATTGCCCGGCCCTTCCGCGCCGGAGCAGCTGGTGGCCCATGCCGAAAGCACCGGTGACATCCTTGCCATCGGCCAGTGGGTGCTGCAGCAGGCCTGCCGGCAGATGCGCCAGTGGCTGGATCAGGGCCTGGGCCTGCTGCCGGTCGCCATCAATGTCTCCTACCGCCAGTTTGTCGGTACCGCCCTGCTCGAGCAGGTCGGCCAGGCCCTGCAGCAACACGGGCTGCCCGGCCACGCGTTGGAGCTGGAACTCACCGAACGGGGGCTCATTCCCCGCTCACCGGCCACCAACACCTGTCTGCAGGGCTTGCGCCAGCTGGGGGTGCGCCTGTCCATTGACGACTTCGGCCAGGGCTGCAGCGCGTTGGACTACCTGCGTCGGCTGCCGATCCAGGGGCTGAAGATCAGCCCCCTGTTCGTGGCCGGAATGCTGCACAACCGCTCGGACCTGGCGGTCTGCCAGGCCATTGCCGGCATCGCCCACAGCCTGGGCCTGGAGCTGGTGGCCGAGGGCATCGAAACCCCGGCCCAGCGCGAGCAGCTGCAACGGCTGGGGGTGCGCATCGGCCAGGGCTTCCTGTTCGCCGCAGGGCTGCCGCCCCAGGTGCTGGCACACCATCTGGGTGCCGGCCGGCTGCCCTGACCCGCGGCGACCGCAGCAAAGGTCTATATGTTTTCCCCGGGCCGCGATTGCCCACGTAAGATCATGCCTTTCTCATCTGGCAGGAAAGCGCAATGCAGTTGTCTGAAGTTCGTGCCGTTGTCACCGGCGGCGTCTCCGGCCTGGGCCTGGCCGTGGCCCGGTTCCTGGTCGCCAACGGCGGCCGTGTCGCCCTGTTCGACCTCAACGCCGACAAGGGCGCCGAAGCGGTGGCCGCCCTGGGTGCCGACAAGGCCGCCTTCTTCCCGACCAATGTCACCGACGAGGCCGGCGTGGCCGCCAACCTGGCCGCGGCCAAGAATTTCCTCGGCGGGCTGAACGTGCTGATGAACTGCGCCGGCATCCTCGGCGCCGGCCGCGTGCTGGGGCGCGAGGCGGCCATGCCGCTGGCCAACTTCCAGTCCACGGTGATGGTCAACCTGGTCGGCAGCTTCAACGTGGCCAAGGCCGCCGCCGAGCTGATGCAGCACAACGATGCCAACGCCGAAGGCGAGC
>JBJEWP010000092.1:0-9188 GCA_051885115.1 Stenotrophomonas sp.
CGCTGCATGCAGTCTTCGCGTGGGCAGACGCGGCAGCCGGGCCCGATTGGCACCGCATTGGCAGGGTTTTGGGTGTCCAGGCCGCGGGCGTAGATCAGGCGGTCGGCATGCTGCAATTCGCATCCCAGGGCGACGGCGAAGGTCTTGCGCGCTTGACCATGGCCGACCGGGCCGCTGGACACCTGGCGGGCAAACCAGAAATAGCGCCGGCCATCGGGCATGCGCGCGACCTGGGTGAGGATGCGCCCGGGTTGGTTGAAAGCCTCGTAGATGATCCACAACGGGCAGGAACCGCCCACCTGCGAGAAATGGAAGTCGGTGGCCGAGTGGCGTTTGGAGATGTTGCCGGCGCGATCCACCCGGATGAAGAAGAACGGCAGCCCCGATTCGCCGCGCCGGGCCAAGGTGCTCAGGCGGTGGCAGACCGCCTCGAAACCGACCCCGAACTGATGGGCGAGCAGCTCGATGTCGTAGTGGCTGGCCTGGGCGGCGGCCAGGAAATGCCGGTAGGGCATGACCAGCGCTCCGGCGAAGTAATTGGACAGGCCGATATGGGCCTGGGCCAGTTGGGCCGGGTCGGTGAAGCCAGCGCGGGCGATGACTGCGTCAATCTGCTCGCGGTAGCCCAGCAGGGCCAGTTCGGCAGCAATCTGGAAGGCTTGCTGGCCCGGCTCCAGGTAATCGGGAATCCACAGGGTGCGCTGGCGGCTGTCCAGCTGGCGCTTTTCGCGGCCGATGTGCAGCGGCGCCACTTCGGTGAGCACGCCATGGCGGTCGGCCAGCAGCTGGCGCAGGCGCGGGGCCATGTTGCCGGGCACCAGCTTCCAGTCCGCGCACAGCTGTTCGGCCAGTGCATCCAGCTCGGGAATGTGGTTGTGCATGCGGTTGAAGAAGTCACGCACCTGGTCGCTGGCCGGCAGGTGCAGGCCGGGCTCGGGTGCGCCGAGGCGGAACTCCAGCGCAGCGGCGTGCTCGCGCAGGGCCAGGTGCTGACGGTGCAGGTCAAGCAGGGCCTGGGCGGCCTGCGGCAGGTTGCCGGCCAGGGCACGCAGCTCCTGGGCGCTGGGCTCGGCATGGCCGAGGTCGCGGAAAGTCTGGGCCAGGGCGTGTTGCAGGGCGGCCGGTTGGTCGCTGTCGAACAGTTCGTCGACATCGTCCAGGACCTCGGCCAGGCGCTGCTGGATCTGCGCGGTCAGCGGACGCTTGTTCTTCTCGATCTGGTTCAGGTAGCTGGGCGAGATGGCCAGGGCCTGGGCCAGCCGGGCCTGGGTGTAGCCGGCGCGCTGGCGCAGCTGGGCCAGGCGCAGCCCAAAGGGCGTGTGGCGGGTGTTTGAATTCACAATATTTGCAAAATTCACGGCGCTGGTTGGCGATATTAAGCGATTTCAGGCGGGCTTGGTGCTGATGGCTTGCCAATAATGCCAACAATCGTTCACATCTTATGGAATGCCATGAGCACCAGCGCGCCCCGTATCCCCCTGTTGATTGATGGTGAGTTTGTCCAGTCCGCTTCCAGCCAGTGGCAGGACGTGGTCAACCCGGCCAGCCAGCAGGTCCTGGCCAAGGTGCCGATGGCCACCATGGGCGAAGTGGATGCGGCGGTGGCCGCGGCCAAGGAGGCGTTCAAGAGCTGGCGCAAGACCCCGATCGGCACCCGTGCGCGCATCTTCCTGAAGTACCAGCAGCTGATCCGCGAGCACATGCCCGAGCTGGCCGCCCTGCTGTCGGCCGAGCAGGGCAAGACCCTGCCCGACGCCGAGGGCGATGTGTTCCGTGGCCTGGAGGTGGTAGAGCACGCCGCGGCGATCGGAAACCTGCAGCTGGGCGAGCTGGCCAACAACGTGGCCAACGGGGTGGATACCTACACCCTGATGCAGCCGCTGGGCGTGTGCGCCGGCATCACCCCGTTCAACTTCCCGGCGATGATTCCGCTGTGGATGTTCCCGATGGCCATTGCCACCGGGAACACCTTCCTGCTCAAGCCGTCCGAACAGGATCCGATGGTGACCATGCGCCTGGTTGAACTGGCGCTGGAGGCGGGCATCCCCAAGGGCGTGCTCAACGTTGTGCACGGCGGCAAGGACGTGGTCAATGCCATCTGCGACCACCCGGACATCCAGGCCATTTCCTTTGTCGGCTCCACCGCCGTGGGCACCCACGTCTACAACCGTGCCTCGCTGGCCGGCAAGCGTGTGCAGTGCATGATGGGGGCCAAGAACCATGCCGTGGTGCTGCCCGATGCCAACAAGGAGCAGACCCTCAATGCCCTGGCCGGGGCAGCCTTCGGTGCTGCTGGCCAGCGCTGCATGGCCGCCTCCACCCTGGTGCTGGTGGGCGAGGCGCGCGGTTGGGTGGATGAGCTGGTGGAAAAGGCAAAGACCCTGAAGGTCGGCCCGGGCAATGCGCCGGGCGTGGATGTGGGCCCGGTGATCTCCTGCGCCGCGCGCAGCCGCATCGAAGGCCTGATTGCCTCCGGTGTGGAGCAGGGCGCGCAGCTGGTGCTGGACGGCCGCAACCCGCAGGTGCCGGGCTTTGAGAACGGCAACTTCATCGGCCCGACGATTTTTGCCGGGGTGAAAACCGACATGCGCATCTACCAGGAGGAAATCTTCGGCCCGGTGCTGGTGATCCTGGAAGCCGAGACCCTGGACGAGGCCATTGCCCTGGTCAACGCCAACCCCAATGGCAACGGCACGGCGGTGTTCACCCAGTCCGGCGCGGCCGCGCGCAAGTTCCAGGAGGAGATCGATGTCGGCCAGGTGGGCATCAACGTGCCGATCCCGGTGCCGGTGCCGCTGTTCTCCTTCACCGGTTCGCGGGCCTCCAAGCTCGGTGACCTGGGGCCGTACGGCAAGCAGGTGGTGCTGTTCTACACCCAGACCAAAACTGTCACCGCCCGCTGGTTCGACGATTCCACGCTGAGCCACGGCGTGAACACCACCATCAGCCTGAAGTGACGCCATGGACCTGCACACCACCGCGGCCGATGCCGCCAACTTTGCCCTGAGCGAGGACCAGGTCGCCTTCCGTTCGGCTGCCGCCACGTTTGCGGCGGCCGAGCTGGCGCCGCAGGCCGCGCACTGGGATGCCGAAGGCATCTTCCCGCGCGAGGCGATCGGCAAGGCCGGCGAACTGGGCTTCTGCGGCATCTATACCCCGGAAGTGCAGGGTGGCATCGGCCTGTCGCGGCTGGATGCGGCGCTGATCTTCGAGGAGCTGGCCGCCGCCGACCCGTCCACCGCCGCTTACATCAGCATCCACAACATGGCCACCTGGATGATTGCCAGCTGGGGCCAGCCGGCCCTGCGTGAACAGTGGGTGCCGGACATGGCCTCGGGCCTGAAACTGGGCTCGTACTGCCTGACCGAGCCGGGCGCCGGCTCCGATGCCGCCTCGCTGAAGACCCGTGCCGTGCGCGATGGCGATGACTACATCATCGACGGCGCCAAGGCCTTCATCTCCGGCGCCGGTGCCACCGACATGCTGGTGGTGATGGCCCGCACCGGCGGCGAGGGTGCCCGCGGCATCAGCGCCATTGCGGTGCCGGCCAACCTGCCGGGCATCGAATACGGCAAGAAGGAAGAAAAGATGGGCTGGAACAGCCAGCCCACGCGCACCATCAGCTTTTCCGGGGTGCGGGTGCCGGTGGCCAACCGCCTGGGCGAGGAAGGCGAGGGCTTCAAGATCGCAATGAAGGGCCTGGACGGCGGCCGCCTGAACATTGCCGCCTGCTCGCTGGGTGCGGCCCAGGGCGCGCTGGATGCCGCACGCCGTTACCTGCGCGAGCGCAGCCAGTTCGGCCAGGCCCTGGCCCAGTTCCAGGCGCTGCAGTTCAAGCTGGCCGACATGGCCACCGAACTGGTGGCCGCCCGGCAGATGGTGCATGGCGCCGCCCGGCGGCTGGATGCGCGCACCAGCGACGCCACCGTGTGGTGCGCGATGGCCAAGCGCTTTGCCACCGATGCCGGCTTTGCCGTGTGCAATGACGCCCTGCAGCTGCATGGCGGCTATGGCTACATCCGCGAATACCCGGTCGAACGCCTGCTGCGCGATGCCCGCGTGCACCAGATTCTGGAAGGCACCAACGAAATCATGCGGGTGATTGTTGCCCGCCATCTGCTCAATACCGAGGAACCGCTGCGATGAGTGATTACAAGAACCAGGCCTGGACCGGCCTGCAGCTGGAGGTGCGCCAGCACACCGCACTGGTCACCCTGCACAACCCGCCGGCACACACCTGGACGGTGGACAGCCTCCATGCCCTGCGTGACCTGGTCGGCCAGCTCAATGCCGACCGCGATATCTATGCGCTGGTGATCACTGGCGACGGTGAGAAGTTCTTCAGCGCCGGTGCCGACCTGAAGCAGTTTGCTTCCGGCGACAAGGCTGCTGCACGTGCCGCTGCGCGTGCGTTCGGCCAGGCCTTCGAGGCATTGTCCGATTTCCGTGGCGTGTCCATCGCCGCGATCAACGGCTATGCGATGGGCGGTGGGCTGGAATGTGCGCTGGCCTGTGACCTGCGCATCATCGAGGCACACGCCCAGGTGGCCCTGCCCGAAGCCACGGTGGGCCTGCTGCCGTGCGCCGGTGGCACCCAGAACCTGACCCGCCTGGTCGGCGAGGGCTGGGCCAAGCGGATGATCCTGCTCGGCGAGCGCATCGACGCCGGTACCGCCGTGGCCATCGGCCTGGCCGAGGCGCAGGTGGACAAGGGCGCGGCATTGGCGCTGGCCCTGGAATGGGCCGCCAAGGCGGCGCGGCAGAGCCCGACCAGCGTGGCCGCCTGCAAGACCCTGGTGCAGTCCACCCGCAGCGGCAGCCATGCCGCCGCCCTGGTGGCCGAGCGCGAAGCCTTTGTCGACCTGTTCGACAGCGCCGACCAGGTCGAAGGCGTGGCCGCCTTCCTGGAAAAGCGCGCGCCGGTATGGAAGAACGCATGAGCCAGCACGATCAGGCACCGGTGTTGTTTGAAGAACGTACCTGCGCCAATGGCATGCGGGTCGGTTTTGCCACCCTGAATGCCCCGCGCACGCTCAATGGCTTTTCCCTGGCCATGGCCCACCTGCTCAGCGAGCGGCTGGCCGCCTGGCAGGCCGATGACGGCATTGCCGCCGTGGTGCTGCAAGGGGCAGGGGAGAAGGCCTTCTGTGCCGGCGGCGACCTGCACGGGTTGTACCAGAGCATGCAGGCCCATCGTGCCAGTGGCAGTACGGCCATCACCGACAATGCGTTTGCCGCCGAATTTTTCGCAGTCGAATACCGGCTGGACCACGCCATCCACCATTACCCCAAGCCGGTGCTGTGCTGGGGCCACGGCATTGTCATGGGCGGCGGCCTGGGCCTGATGGCCGGGGCCAGCCACCGGGTGGTCAGTGAACGCTCGAAACTGGCGTTCCCGGAAATCAGTGTCGGCCTGTTCCCGGACGTGGGCGGCAGCTGGCTGTTGAACAAGGTGCCAGGCAATGCCGGCCTGTTCCTCGGCCTCACCGGGGCCCTGCTGGGCCCGGGCGATGCCATCCATGCCGGTCTGGCCGATGTGCACATCGTTGAAGAACAGCGGGCCGCCGTACTGGAGGCACTGCTGCAGCACACCTGGTCCGGCGAAGGCCGGGCCGACAAGGCCGGGCTGGATGGCCTGCTGCAGGGGTTTGCCAGCGCCGCGCCGGCCGGCCCGCTGCAGCAGCACGCCGCGCTGATCGACACTCTGTGCCAGGACGACGGGCTGGAAGCCGTCGTCGGCCGGATTCTCGCCCTGGACAGCGAGGATGCCTGGCTGCAGGCGGCGGTGAAGACCCTCAAGGCCGGCGCACCGGGGTCGGCACGGCTGGCCTATGAGCTGCGCCGGCGCAGTGCCGGTGCCAGCCTGGCGCAGGTGTTCCGGCTGGAATACATCGCCGCCCTGCATGCCTGTGCCCATGGCGATTTTGCCGAAGGCATCCGTGCCCTGCTGATCGACAAGGACCGCAACCCGCACTGGCAGCACGCCAGTCTTGCCGGGGCCGACGCGGCGTGGGCACAAAACTATTTCACTGCACCGTGGCCGGCAGGCCAGCATCCGCTGGCCGACCTGGGCCACCACGACAACGCAAGGAATTGAGATGAGCCGCATTGCATTTATCGGTTTGGGCAACATGGGTGGGCCGATGGCGATCAACCTGGCCAAGGCCGGGCACCAGGTCCAGGTGTTTGACCTGAGCGCCGCCGCCGTGGATGCGGTGGCGGCAGCCGGTGGCGTGGCCGCCGCCAGCGCGCACGAAGCGGTGGCAGATGCGCAGGTGGTGATCTCCATGCTGCCGGCCAGCCGCCATGTCGAGAGCCTGTACCTGGGCGAGGGCGGCCTGATGGCTGCCATCGCTGACGGCGCGCTGGTCATCGACAGCAGCACCATTGCCCCGGCGTCGGCACAGAAGGTGGCCCAGGCCGCCGCCGAGCGCGGCCTGCAGATGATCGACGCCCCGGTATCCGGTGGCACCGCCGGGGCCCAGGCCGGCACCCTGACCTTCATTGTCGGCGGCAGTGCCGATGCCCTGGAACGTGCCCGCCCGGTGCTGGAAAGCATGGGCAGGAACATCTTCCATGTCGGCGGCAACGGGGCCGGCCAGGTGGCCAAACTGTGCAACAACATGGCCCTGGGGGTGATCATGGCTGCCACCGGCGAGGCCATCTCGCTGGGTGTGGCCCATGGCCTGGATGCAACCGTGCTGTCGCAGATGATGGCGGTGAGCACCGGCCGCAGCTGGGCCACCGAGGTCTGCAACCCGTGGCCGGGGGTGCTGGAAAATGCCCCGGCCAGCCGTGGCTACAGCGGCGGTTTCGGCAACGACCTGATGCTCAAGGACCTGGGCCTGGCGGTGGAGGCGGCGGTGGCCAAGGGCGCCTCGATCCCGCTGGGCGAGCTGGCCCGCAACCTGTATTCGATCAACAGCCAGCAGGGCAACGGCGGGCTGGATTTCTCCAGCGTGGTCAAGCTGTTCAACAAGCCCACCGGCGGCTGATGCCGCCAGCCGCACCTGCCGCCGGCGCTGCCCGCGGCAGGTGAGGGCAGGTGAGGGCAGGTGAGGGCAGGGCAGGAAGAGCGTCCTTGGATCCTTTTGCCAATGTTTGCGGGGTTTGCCGCGGGGCAGCTGCCGGCTGCCCGGCACCAGGCGGGCGAGGGTGATGTTTCAGACTAAAGAAGCAGGGTGGCCAGGCGCGGCTTGCTGTAAATCAATAGATACATCCGGGGAGGTTTGATAATGCAGTGCAGCAAAGATGCAACGTTATCGGCGGCTGGAAATGCGCCCTCGCTCAGCGCCGGTTACCAGGCGCTGCACCGCCATTCGATTGAACAGCCGGAAAGTTTCTGGGCCGAGCAAAGCCGGCTGATCCACTGGGAAACCCCGCCGCAGCAGATCCTGGATTATTCCAACCCGCCGTTCCGCAAGTGGTTTGTCGGTGGGCGGACCAACCTGTGCTACAACGCCGTGGACCGCCACCTTGCCGATCGTGCCGAGCAGCTGGCGCTGGTGGTGGCCTCCAGTGAAACCCAGACCACCCGCGAGTTCACCTACCGCCAGCTGTACCGCGAGGTGAATGATTTTGCCGCCGTGCTGCAGGCCCTGGGCGTTGGCCACGGTGACCGGGTGGTGATCTACATGCCCAACATGGCCGAGGCGGTGTTTGCCATGCTCGCCTGCGCCCGTATCGGTGCGGTGCACTCGGTGGTGTTCGGTGGCTTTGCCGCGCACAACCTGGCCGTGCGTATCGATGATGCCCAGCCCAAACTGCTGATCACCGCCGATGCCGGCATGCGCGGTGGCAAGGTCATCCCTTACAAGCCGCTGGTGGACAGTGCCCTGGCCAGCGCCAGCAACCCGCCGCCACATGTGCTGGTGGTCTCGCGCGGGCTGGATCCCGATATCAGGCTGCAGCCCGGGCGGGATGTTGATTACGCCGGCCTGCGTGCGCAGGTGGCCGGCACTGAAGTAGCGGTGGCCTGGCTGGAATCCAACGAGCCCAGCTACCTGCTCTACACCAGCGGTACCACTGGCAAGCCCAAGGGCGTGCAGCGCGATGTCGGCGGTTATGCGGTGGCCATGGCGCTGTCCATGCTCACCGTGTTTGACGTCAAACCCGGCCAGGTGATGTTTTCCACCTCCGATGTGGGCTGGGCGGTGGGCCACTCCTACAACGTGTATGGCCCGCTGATCGGCGGCGCCACCTCGCTGCTGTACGAAGGGCTGCCTACCCGCCCGGATGCCGGGGTGTGGTGGCAGCTGTGCGAAAAATACGGCGTGCGCACCCTGTTTTCCTCGCCCACCGCCATTCGCGTGCTGAAAAAGCACGACCCGGAGTTCATCCGCAAATACGACCTGTCGGCCCTGCAGTACCTGTTCCTGGCCGGCGAACCGCTGGATGAGCCCACTGCGCACTGGATCAACGAATTGCTCGGCAAGCCGGTGATCGACAACTACTGGCAGACCGAAACCGGCTGGCCGGCATTGACCCTGCTGCCCGGGGTCGAACCTGCGCGGCCGCGCTTCGGCTCGCCCGGTTTTGCCAACCTCGGCTACAACATGCGCATCATCGACGAGAACACCGCCGAAGATGTGGCACCAGGCCAGAAGGGTGTGCTGGTGATCGTGCCGCCACTGCCGCCGGGCTGCCTGAGCACGGTGTGGCGCAATGACGAACGCTTCATCGCCAGCTACTTCAGCCATTTCAAGCCGCTGCTGTACAGCTCCTCGGACTGGGCCATCCGCGACGAGGACGGCTACACCTTCATCCTCGGTCGCACCGATGACGTGATCAACGTCGCCGGCCACCGCCTGGGCACCCGTGAGATCGAGGAGTCGGTATCTTCCAACGCGGCGGTGGTGGAGGCTGCGGTGATCGGCGTGCCCGATGAACTCAAGGGCCAGGTGCCGGTGGTGTTTGCCACCCTGCGCGACGAGCACGCCGGCAATCGTGCCAATGCGGCAGCCGAAGTCCGCAAGACGGTGGAAAAGAGCCTTGGCGCCGTCGCCCGTCCGGCCCGTGTCTATATCGTTGATTCACTGCCCAAGACCCGCTCGGGCAAACTGCTGCGCCGCTCGCTGCAGGCCCTGGCCCAGGGCAATGACCCTGGCGACCTGTCCACCCTGGACAACCCCGCCGCCCTGAGCGAAGTGCGCAGCGCTTTGGAGCGTGGTGCGGATGCGGGGGATTGA
>JBJEWP010000093.1:0-35926 GCA_051885115.1 Stenotrophomonas sp.
GGCCCGGCATTTCGTGCTCGGCGATGTCGATTTCCTTGCGGCCCCAGTCGGCCAGCGAGATGTCGGCAACCTTGTAGTCGCCGTCCTGGGAGAAGGTACGGTCAGTCATGGATACAGCTCCGGTGTGTGCGAATCACTTCGCGTTCGCCGGGCGCCGTTGGAACCATGTCGACCGCCCGAGCCTGGCCGATGTTGGGTAACCGGTCGCAGCGCCCCTCGGAAGCGGTGGCCAATTATAACCGCCTGCGGGCCGCGCCCAACCAACGGCAGGTGAGCTGCGCCAGTGCACTTGTTAAGGTCGGCAGGTCATTTCCAAGTGAGCCATTGTCATGAGCCATCCGCGTACCCGCCGCCTGCCGGCCCTTGTCCTGCTGGCCTCGGCCCTGTTGCTGTCGGTACCGCCGCTGGCCCTTGCCCAGGCCCAACCGGCAGCGCAGCAGGCCACTTCCGGCTACCAGCTGCCCAGCGCCGCCCTGCAGGCCATCGTGGACGCCCCGCGCGCGCCCAGCCTGAGCCTGTCGCCCAAGGGCGACCTGGCGGTGCAGATGGGCAGCCCGGCGCTGCCGTCCATTGCCGTGGTGGCCCAGCCGGAGCTCAAGCTGGCCGGCCTGCGCATCCATCCGCGCACCTTCTCCGACAGCCGTTTCAGCTTCGGCAACAGCCTGAGCCTGAAGTCCATTGCCGATGGCAGCGAGCGGGCCATCAGCGGCCTGCCGGCCAACCTGGCGGTGGCCTCGCTGGGCTGGTCGCCGGACCAGCGCTACGTGGCCTTCAACCATGTCGACAGCCAGGCCGGGGCCAATGAGCTGTGGCTGGTGGATGTGGAGCGTGCCCAGGCCCACCGCCTGCAGGGCGGCCTGAACACCGTGCTCGGCGATGGCTACCAGTGGCTGCCGGACAGCAGCGGGCTGCTGCTCAGCCTGCAGCCGGCCGGGCCGCGTACGCCGCCGCCGAGCGATGCCACCCCGACCGGTCCGGCGGTCCAGACCACCCAGGCCGATGGTCAGGTGCGGGCGATCCGCACCTACCAGGACCTGCTCGGCAACCAGGCCGACGCGGCACAGTTTGATTACTACGCCACCTCGCAGCCGGCCATCATCAGCCTCGGCGGCAAGGTGGAAACCATCGGTGCGCCGGGCGTCTACCTGGGCCTGGGGCTGTCGCCGGATGGCAAGTACGTGCTGACCCAGCGGGTGCAGCGGCCGTATTCCTACGTGGTGCCGGTCAGCGCCTTCCCGCGCCTGATCGAGGTAATGGACCGCCAGGGCCGTTTCGTCCACCGCGTGGCCAGCCTGCCGCTGGTCGAAGGCCTGCCCACCGGCAACGATGCGGTGCCCACTGGCCCGCGCATGGTCAGCTGGCGTGCCGATGCTCCGGCGACCCTGGTCTGGGCCGAGGCCCAGGACGGTGGTGACCCCAGCGTGGAGGCCAGCGTGCGTGATGCGGTGCTGACCCTTGCCGCGCCGTTTGATGGCCAGCCGGCCACCCTGGCCCAGCTGGGCAGCCGCTATGCCGGCATCAGCTGGGGCAATGGCGAGGTCGCCCTGCTCAACGAGCGCTGGTTCAAGACCCGCTGGGCCAAGCGCTGGCAGATCGCCCCGGACAACCCGCAGGCCGCGCCCAGACTGCTCAGTGACCGCTCCTCGCAGGACCGCTACAACGACCCGGGCGCGCCGCTGATGCGGCGCAATGCCGCCGGGCGTTCGGTGCTGCAGTTCAGCGACGATGGCCAGGCCATCTTCCTGCTCGGTGCCGGTGCCTCGGAAGCCGGCGACCGCCCGTTCGTGGACCGTTTCGAGCTGGCCTCGGCCAAGGCCACCCGCCTGTACCAGTCCGGCGAGGGGGAATACGTGATGCCGATGGCGTTGCTCGATGACAACGGCGGGCAGCTGCTGATCAGCCGCGAAACCCCGGACCGGCCGGGCAACATCTTCGTGCGTGAGCTGGCCACGGGCAGCGAGCGCCAGCTGACCGACATCGCCCATCCGGTGCCGGCGCTGGCCGGGGTGCGCAAGGAGCAGATCCGCTATGCACGCGCCGATGGCGTGCAGCTCACCGCCGAGCTGCTGCTGCCTCCGGGCTATGACGCCAAGCGCGACGGCCCGCGCCCGGTGCTGCTGTGGGCCTACCCGGGCGAGTTCAAGTCGGCCGAAGCGGCCAGCCAGGTCACCGGCTCGCCGTACCGCTTCAATGCGCCCAGCTACTGGGGCCCGCAGGCGATGCTGGCCCGTGGCTGGGTGGTGCTCAACAACCCGTCCATGCCGATCATCGGCGAGGGTGATGCCGAGCCCAACGACACCTACATTGCCCAGCTGGTGGCTTCGGCTGAAGCTGCGGTGGCCGAGATCGAGCGCCGGGGCGTGGGGCAGCGCGGCAAGATCGCGGTGGGCGGGCATTCCTACGGCGCCTTCATGACCGCCAACCTGCTGGCCCACACCCGCCTGTTTGCCGCCGGCATCGCCCGCAGCGGGGCCTACAACCGCACCCTGACCCCGTTCGGTTTCCAGGCCGAGGAGCGCAATTACTGGCAGGCCCAGGACACCTACCTGCAGATGTCGCCGTTCAATTACGCGCAGGACATCAAGGACCCGATCCTGTTCATCCACGGCGAGCAGGACAACAACTCCGGCACCTTCCCGCTCCAGTCCGAGCGCATGTTTGCCGCGGTCAAGGGCCTGGGCGGCACGTCGCGCCTGGTGATGCTGCCCAACGAGTCGCACGCCTACCGTGCGCGCGAGTCGATCCTGCACATGCTCAGCGAGACCGAAAACTGGCTGGAACAGCACGTGGGCAAGGTGGAGCAGGGCAGCAAGCGCGGGCGCTGAGGCCCGGCTTGCCAAGGGGATCAGGGCGCTTCAGCAGTGGCGCCCTGATACCTTTTTGTGCTGCACCGCAAAAGACGTGCGCCGGCATGCGCTAGGCTGGGGGCCGGTTCCCCTGCGCAGTGTCCGCCATGAACGAGCAACGCAGTCATATCCGTTTTGCCACCGCCGACCTGCCGCTGCGCGATGACGTGCGCCAGCTGGGCAGCCTGGTCGGGCAGATGCTGGCCGAACAGGTCAGTGACGATTTCCTGGCCGAAGTGGAGCAGGTCCGCACCCACGCCATCGAACGCCGCGAAAGTGGCCAGCCACTGGCCGGGCTGGCGCAACCGCTGGCCGGGCTGGCCGCGGATCATGCCGAAGCCCTGGTGCGGGCGTTTGCCACCTACTTCCAGGTGGTCAACCTGGCCGAACGGGTGCACCGCATCCGCCGCCGGCGTGACTACCAGCGTGCCGGCAGTGCGCACCCGCAACCGGAAGGCCTGCACGATGTGCTGGCCCGGCTCAAGCAGCAGGGCGTGGGCCTGGACGAACTGGCCGCCTGGCTGCCGCGTCTGGACATCGAGCCGGTGTTCACCGCCCACCCCACCGAATCGGTGCGCCGGGTGCTGCTGGACAAGGAGCAGATCATGGTCGCCGCGCTGGTCAACGGCCTGGACGGCGGGCGCACCCCGGGCGAACGGGCGGCCGACCACGCGCGTTTCCGGATGGCCCTGACGTCCAGCTGGCAGACCAGCGACAGCGCTCCGGTGCGGCCCACGGTGGAGGGTGAGCGCGAGCATGTCGGTTATTACCTGACCCGGGTGCTGTACCGGGTAGTGCCGGTGTTCTACGAAACCCTGGACGAGGCGATCGCCCAGGTCTACGGCGCCCGTCTGGCCCTGCCGCCGTTGCTGCGCTTCGGCACCTGGGTGGGTGGAGACATGGACGGCAACCCGAATGTGGATGCGGCCACCATCGCCGCCACCTTTGCCGCCCAGCACGAGGTGGTACTGGCGCTGTATGTGGCCGAGGTCGAAGGCCTGGCCAGCGTGTTGAGCCAGTCCAGCCAGCGGGTCGGCATTGCCGCCGCGGTGCTGCAGCGTCTGGCCGATTACCGCCAGCGCCTGCCGCAGGTGGTGGACAACCCGCGCCATGCCGACATGCCCTACCGTCAGCTGCTGGGCCTGATTGCCGAACGCCTGCGCCACAGTCTGGGAGCAGGACAGGCCGCCTATACCGGGCCGCAGGAACTGCTGGCCGACCTGCAGCTGATCCACGACAGCCTGCTGGCCAACCGGGGCGAGCAGGCCGGTGCGTTCGCCCTGCGTCGCCTGCTGTGGCGGGTGCGTACCTTTGGCTTCCACCTGGCCCGGCTGGATGTGCGCCAGGAGTCCAGTGTGCACGAGGCCGCCCTGGTGGAGGCCCTGCCGGCCTTGGCCGAGGCTGCTGATGCCGCCGCGCGGGCAGCGTTGCTGGCCCCGCTGGCGGCCGGCACGCAGCCGCTGCCGGCGGCGCAAGGGGAACCAGGGCAGCGGCTGCAGGCAGTGTTCGCTGCACTGGCCCAGGCTCGCGCCCGCCATGGCGAGGGCGCTCTGGGCAACTACATCATCTCCATGGCCCACAGCCGTGCCGATGTGCTGGCGGTGCTGGCCCTGGCCCGTCGCGGCGGGCTGGTGGACGGCCACGGCCAGGTGGCACTGGATGTGGTGCCGCTGTTTGAAACCATCGACGACCTGGCCCGGGCAGGGGCGACCCTGGCAGATCTGTTTGCCTGCCCGGTGTACCGGGACCACCTGGCCGCGCGTGGCAACCGGCAGACGGTGATGCTGGGTTATTCGGACAGCGGCAAGGACGGTGGCATCGTCGCCTCGCGCTGGGGGCTGCAGCGGGCGCAGGTGGAGATGATGGACGTGGCCCGCCAGGCCGGGGTGTCGCTGGGCTTCTTCCATGGCCGTGGCGGCTCGGTCAGCCGCGGCGGCGGCAAGACCACCCATGCGCTGCAGGCCGCGCCGCGCGGCAGCATCGACGGCCACCTGCGCATGACCGAGCAGGGCGAGGTGATCCACCGCAAGTACGGCATCCGCGCGCTGGCCCTGCGCTCGCTGGAACAGACCACCGGGGCGGTGCTCGCTGCCAGCCTGCGCCCGCGCCCGGCCGATCCACGCGAGCACAGCTGGAAACCGGTGATGGAGCTGCTGGCCGCGCACAGCAGCCAGGCCTACCGCGCGCTGGTCGGCCACCGCGAGTTCATGGCCTGGTTCCGCCAGGCCACCCCGGTGGACGTGATCGAACGCATGACCCTGGGTTCACGCCCGGCACGACGGCTGGGCAGTGATGCCGGGCTGTCCAACCTGCGTGCCATCCCCTGGGTGTTTGCCTGGAGCCAGGCCCGCGCCGGGTTGCCCGGCTGGTATGGCATGGGTAGCGGCCTGCAGGCCCTGGTCACTGCCGGGCACGAGCCGGCACTGCGCGACATGGCCGCCAACTGGCCGTTTTTCAGGGCCCTGCTGGACGATGTGGCGATGGTCCTGAGCAAGGGCGACATCACCATTGCCGAAAGCTTTTCGGCCCTGTCCGGGCCGCTGCACGGGGTGTTCTTCCCGCTGTTGCGCGGCGAGCATGCGCTGACCCTGCACTGGCTGGGCCGGCTCACCGGCAATGCCAGCCTGCTGGCCCAGGACCGACGGCTGGAGCTGTCCATCCGCCTGCGCAACCCCTACATCGACCCGATGAGCGTGCTCCAGGTTGACCTGCTCAAGCGCTGGCGGGCGGCCGGCAGCCATGACGATGACCCCCTGCTGCGTGCCCTGAAGGCCTGCGTCAACGGTGTTTCCCAAGGGCTGCAGAACACCGGCTGAGGCTGCGCTGGCGGTCTCGCCCCAGGCGGATATTGCGCCTCAGACGGCGTTGGCGGCGAGCAGCTGGTGGTGGCGCTGTTCCATTTCCTGGCGCAGCTGGCGGCGGATCTGGGCGGCGGCGTAGCGGCGCTTTTCATCGCAGTTGGCCGGCTGCAGGGCCGGCACCGGGGTCGGCTTGCCGTGTTCGTCCACCGCCACCATGGTGAAGAAGCAGCTGTTGGCGTGGCGCACGCTCTGGCCAATGATGTCTTCGGCCACCACCTTGATGCCGATCTCCATCGACGAGGTGCCGGTGTAGTTGACCGAGGCCAGGAAGGTGACCAGTTCACCCACCGCGATCGGCTCGCGGAAGGTCACCTGGTCCACCGACAGGGTGACCACGTAACGGCCGGCATAGCGGCTGGCGCAGGCATAGGCCACCTGGTCGAGCAGGCGCAGCACCGCGCCACCGTGGACCTTGCCGGAAAAATTGGCCATGTCCGGGGTCATCAGCACGGTCATGCTCAACTGGTGGGACGGCGACTGGTTCATTGCTGCGATCAGTACAGGGGGCGGCTCAGGCTACACCGCTGGCGGGCTTTTTTCCTGCCCCGGCCGGCTCTGGCCACACACAACAAGGCCCCGCACGGAGCGGGGCCTTGCCGGTGTAGCCTGCAGGCAGCGGCAGCTTACTTGAGCTTGGCAGCCTTGCGCAGGGCGTCGGCGCGGTCGGTCTTCTCCCAGGAGAAGGCGGTCGCTTCGACGGTGTTGCCCTGGCCATCGACGTAGGAGAACGCCTTCGGCTTGCGGCCGAAGTGGCCGTAGGCAGCGGTCTGCTGGTACATCGGGTGGATCAGGTCCAGCATCTGGATGATGCCGTACGGGCGCAGGTCGAAGTGGGCGCGGATCAGCTTTTCGATCTGGGCGTCGGCGATCTTGCCGGTGCCGAAGGTGGTGACCGAGATGGAGGTCGGCTCGGCCACGCCGATGGCGTAGGAGACCTGTACTTCGCACTTGTCGGCCAGGCCGGCGGCAACCACGTTCTTGGCCACGTAGCGGGCAGCATAGGCGGCCGAACGGTCAACCTTGGACGGATCCTTGCCCGAGAACGCGCCACCGCCGTGACGGGCCATGCCGCCGTAGGTGTCGACGATGATCTTGCGGCCGGTCAGGCCGCAGTCGCCCACCGGGCCGCCGATGACGAAGATGCCGGTCGGGTTGATGTGGATCTTGTTCTTGGGCAGCGAATCCAGCCATGCCTTGGGCAGCACCGGCTTGAGGATGTGCTCGCGCACGGCCTCGATCAGGTCCTTCTGCTTCACACCCGGGTCGTGCTGGGTCGACAGCACCACCGCGTCCAGGCCTTCGATCTTGCCATCGTTGCCGTAGCGCAGGGTGACCTGGCTCTTGGCATCCGGGCGCAGCCACGGCAGCGGCGAGTTCTTCTTCTTGCGCACCTTGGCCTGCTGTTCGACCAGACGGTGGCTGTAATAGATCGGCGCCGGCATGAATTCCGGGGCCTCGTTGCAGGCATAGCCGAACATCAGGCCCTGGTCACCCGCGCCCTGTTCTTCCGGCTTCTTGGCCTTCTTGTCGGTACCGTCCACGCCGGCGGCGATGTCCGGCGACTGCTTGCCCAGCATGTTGATGATGGCGCAGGTGTGGCCGTCGAAGCCGACGTCGGAGTTGTCATAGCCAATCGAGTTGATGACCTTGCGGGTCAGCTCTTCGATGTCGACCCAGGCCGAGGTGGTGACCTCGCCGGCGACGATGGCAGCACCGGTCTTGACCAGGGTTTCGCAGGCCACGCGGGCGCGCTTGTCCTGGGTCAGGATCGCGTCCAGCACCGCATCGGAGATCTGGTCGGCAATCTTGTCCGGATGGCCTTCGGACACCGATTCGGAAGTGAACAGGTAGCTGGACATTAAGGCAATATCCTTTAATTCGGATGGAAAGATGGGCGCGAATAATACACGGCTGCGCCCGCTTGTGCATGTTCCGTTGACGGTTGTCAGCGAAGATTCAGGCACGCAGGCAGTGAAGAACTGCCTGTCGCCGGCCTAACATGCCTCCGTATCGTTTTTTCAGAATTCACTGGGGTTACCCGATGTGTTTCCACAGGCAAGGCTTCAGGCCATTGGCCGCGCTGCTTACCAGCCTGCTGCTGGCACTGCCGGCAGTTGCGCATGAGCCGGTGCCGGCGGGCACCGTTCTGGACTGGTCTGGTGCACGTGCACAGTTGTTGCAGCAGGCCGATGGCCTGACGGCGGCGCAGGCCGGAGTCAGGCGCGCTGACGAGCTGGCTGCAGCCAGCCGCTGGCTGCGCCTGCCGGAAGTGAATGCCGAGGTCCGGCGCATGCACCTGCAAAAGACCGTCGAGATTCCGTCCGAGGCCCTGGGGCCTTTGCAGCCGCTGGTCGGCGGGGCCCCCACGGTGGGCACGCAGATCAATGACTGGCGTACCCGCCCCATCGTCACTGCCGTAATGCCGCTGTATACCGGCGGCAAGATTCCGGCCGCCCAGGCCGCTGCCCGCGCCGACCAGACGTTGGCCCGGGCCGAACTGGCCGGGGAGCGCGGCAGCCAGCAACTGCAGCTGGTCCAGGCCTACTTCGGCCAGCAGCTGGCCGTGCGGGTGCTGGACGTGCGAACCCAGGTGCTGGCCGGAATGGAGCAGCACCTGGCCCAGGCCCGCGTACTGGAACGCGAAGGCATGGCTACCGTGGCCCAGCGCCTGCAGGCCGAGGTCGCCCGCGACAGGGCCCAGCGCGAGCAGTTGCGCAGCGCCAATGACCTGGCCAGCGCGCAGCAGACCCTGGCGGCGCTGTTGCGTGCCGATGCACCGGTTCAGCCCGCCTCGCCGCTGTTTGTGCTCAGCCAGCTGCCGGCTTCGCTGCAGCAGCTCGGCGACACCGCCCGGCAGTCCCATCCCCAGGTCGAACGCCTGCAGGCCCTGCAGGACAAGGCCCGCGCCGGTCTGGCCGTGGAACAGGCAAAGTTGAAACCGCAGATCTACCTGTTCGGCCAGTACGACTTCCGGCGCGAGGATGCCCTGCTCACCGACCCGGACTGGGCCTTCGGCATCGGCCTGCGCTACAACCTGGTCTCCCCGTCCATGCGACCGTTGCAGGTGCGTGCCGCGCGCGCCCAGCTTGAACAGGCCAGTGCCGGTCTGGAAGAGGCCCGTACCCGGGTGGGCATCGGCGTCAGCCAGGCCTGGCATGCGCTGGACAGTGCCCGCAGCCAGTTCCTGTTGCTCGAATCGGCCCAGGCCCAGGCCGCCGAGAACCTGCGTCTGCAGGAACTGTCCTGGCGCGAGGGCATGGCCACCTCGCTGGATGTGATTGATGCCCGGCTGTCGCTGGGTGCGGCCCAGGTCGAACGCGCCCAGGCGGCGTACCAGTTCACCGTGGCCCTGGCCCAGCTGCTGGAAGTGGCCGGCCAGCTGGATGCATTTGAAAACTACCGCCAGCAGGCGGACAAGGTGCTGCAATGAGTGACCGACTGGAAGCGACCCCTGCCCCGGGCAGTGCGCGCAAGGCAATCGTGGTGGTGGGCGTGCTGGTGGTGCTGGCACTGATCGGCCTGTGGCTGGGCTGGCGGCAGCCGGCTGACCAGATCCAGGGCATGGTCGATGCCGACAGCCTGAACGTGGCCGCCAAGGTCACCGCACGCTTGCAGGCGGTGAACGTGGAGGAAGGGCAGCGGGTGGAAGCCGGCCAGGCCCTGTTCGTGCTCGACAGCCCGGAAGTGGCGGCCAAGGAGCGCCAGGCCGAGGCCGTGGTGGCCGCCGCCAGCGCCCAGGCCGAGAAGGCCGACAACGGTGCCCGTGCCCAGGAGATCGCCATGGCGCGTTCGGAGTGGGAACGTGCCCGGGCCGGTGCCGAGGTGGCCGCGGCCACCTTCCGCCGTGTCGACAACCTGCTGGCCGAAGGCGTGGTCACCCGCCAGAAGCATGACGAGGCCCGTGCCCAGCGCGACAGCGCCCAGGCGCTGGCCCGTGCGGCCCGTGCCCAGTACGACCTGGCCCTGTCCGGTGCCCGCCAGGAAGACCGCCAGGCCGCCCGTGCCCAGCTGGCCCAGGCCGAAGGTGCGCGCGCCGAGGTCGAGGCGGCCCGCGCCGAAACCACCGGCGTGGCGCCGCGCGCCGGCGAGGTGGGCAAGCGCCTGGCCGATGTGGGCGAGATCGTGGCGGCCGGCTATCCGGTCTTCACCCTGGTGGACATCGACAACCCGTGGGTGGCCTTCCACCTGCGCGAGGACCAGCTCGACGGCCTGAAGGTCGGCGATACTCTGCGCGGCAGTGTGCCGGCACTGAAGGGTGTCGAGGTGGAGCTGCAGGTGTACTTCCTCAGCCCGGCCGGTGATTACGCCACCTGGCGCAGCACCCGCCAGTCCTCGGGCTATGACGTGCGCAGCTTCGAGCTGCGTGCCCGTCCGGTTGGCAAGGTCGATGGCCTGCGTCCGGGCATGAGCGTGCTGCTGCCGTGGCCGCAGCGCTGAGTCCGGCGCAGGCGCTGGGACAGTCGTTGCACCGCGAGCTGACCCACCTGCGCGACAACCGTTGGGACCGCAACTTCATCGTCCTGGTGCCGCTGCTGTGCCTGCTGGTGCTGGGCTGGCTGTTCTCGGCCGGGGTAATGCGCCAGATTCCCATTGCCCTGGTGGACGAGGACCACAGCGCGCAGAGCCGGGCGCTGGCGCGCATGCTCGATGCCAGCCCGGGGCTGGCCATCGCCCGCCAGCCGGTGGACATGGCCGCTGCGCAGTCGCAGCTGCGCGCGCTGGAGGTGTTTGCCATCGTGCGCATTCCCGAGGGGCTGGCCCGCGAGGGACTGCGCGGGCAGGGCGCGACGTTGCACGCCTTCTACAACGCCACCTACCTGGCTACCGGGCAGTCGGCCGCACGCGAGATCGGCGATGTGGTCACCGCCTTCAATGCCGATCTGTTGCGCGGCCAGACCGCCGCGCTGGCCGGGCCGGCCAATGTGCGGGTGGCGCCGGTGGCGGTGCAGGCGCGGTTGCTGTTCAACCCCTCGCGCAGTTTCGCCCTGTTCCTGTTCCCGATGACCGCCGCGGCTACCTTGTCGCTGTGCATGGCCCTGGCCACGGTGGCTGCCTTCGGCCGTGAGCTGCGTGCCCCCACGCTGTGGCCGCGGGCGCATCCATGGGCGGCGGCACTGGGCAAGCTGCTGCCGTATCTGGCCGTGTTTGCCGTGCAGCTTGCCTTGGCCCTGGCCTACAGCGCCTGGTGTCTGGGCGATGGTCTGGCTGGCAGCACCGTGCTGCTGGGCATCGGCATCGTGCTGTTCCTGCTGGCCAGTGCCGGGATGGGCCTGCTGTTGCTGGGCCTGACCCTGGACGTGGGGGTGTCGCTGTCGCTGACCGGCATGGTCATGGGCACGGCGCTGGCGTTTTCCGGCGCCACCTTCCCGGTGGTCGACGGCCCGGCCTTCACCCGCTTCTGGAACCACCTGCTGCCGCTCACCCCATGGCTGGAACTGCAGAACCAGTTGCTCCTGGTCGGTTCCTCGGCCGCGGATGTGTTGCGGACCCTGGCCGGTCTGCTGCCCTTCGTGCTGCTGTGCGGCCCGCTGGGCCTGGCACGGTTGTTTGCCACCCTGCGCGCCCGTGCGCAGCAGGAGGCACGGGCATGAGGGTGGTGATGCAGGCCTTTGCCGCCACCCTGCGTGCGGTGGTGTCCGACCGCTATGCCATTGTGGCGATGATCGGCGCGGTGCTGCTGTATTCGTTCTTCTACCCGCAGGCCTACCGCCTGCAGGTGGCCAGCAACCAGCCCATCGCGGTGGTGGATCTGGATGGCAGCAGTGCCAGCCGGGATCTGGTCCGTCGCCTGGATGCGGTGCGTGCGATTGCCGTGGTCGCCCGGCCGGCCGATATCGGCCAGGCGCGCCGTGCCCTGGAGAGGGGGCAGGTGGATGGCTTTGTGCTGATTCCGGCCGGCTTCGAGCGTGAGCAGCGTCGCGGCGGCCGCGGACAGGTCCAGCTGTATGGCAACGGCGCCTGGATGAGCCGTGCCGGCACGGTGCTGGCCGGGATGGGCGAAGCCGTGGCCGGGCAGGCACGGCAGGCCGCGGAGGAGCGGGCCGGCTGGAGCGGTGTGCCGACCACGCTGCCGGTGCAACTGGTGGCCCGGCCGCTCTACAACACCCGCGAAGGCTATGGCACTTCGGTGGTGGCCGGGGTCTCGGAAGTGATCATCCACCAGACCCTGCTGCTGGGCATCGGCGTGCTGCTGGGTACGCGCCGCGAGCAGCTGGGCCGACGCCTTCGCCAGTCCGGGGCGGACTTTGCCGGCATGCTGCTGGCCTTCAGCCTGATCGGTGTGGCCGGGATGCTGTACTACGTCGGTTTCACCGCCTGGGCGCAGGATTACCCGCGTGCCGGCAATTTGCCGGCCCTGCTGGTGGCGGTTTCGGCTTTCGTTGCCGCCACGGTGGCGTTCGGCGTGTGGGTGGGCAGTTTCTTTGACTGCCGCGAGCGCGCGCTGCAGTACGTCACCTCGATCTCGATCCCGATGTTCTTCGTGGCAAACCTGTCCTGGCCGGCCTTTGTCTCGCCGCCGGCCCTGGTGGCCCTGTCCCAGCTGCTGCCGACCACCGCCGGCATCAATGCCATCGTGCGGGCGCAACAGATGGGCGCCAGCGTGGCTGAAATCGGCACGGAACTGCTGACTTTGCTCGCCTTGACTCTTGGGTACGGCATCCTGGTGTGGCGGCGACTGGTCGCAGGCCACCGGGTGTGAAGCACGCCTGCTAGCATCGGCCGATGGATTCACTCTCGCAGATCGTTCTTGGCGGCGCCGTGGCGGCCGCCATCGCACCGCCCGGCCACCGCCGCGCGGCCCTGTTGGCCGGTGCCGCGCTGGGCACCCTGCCGGACCTGGACACTTTCGTGCTGATGGCGCTGACCGACGACCCGGTGGCGCGGATGACGCAGCACCGCAGCTGGAGCCACTCACTGTTCACCCTGCCGTTGGCCGGCACGCTGATCTGGTGGCTGTGCAAGCGCTTTGGCCAGGGCCGGGTGGCACAGGCGCCGCAGCGCTGGTGGTGGGCGATCGTGCTGGCCCTGGTCACCCACCCGGTACTGGATGCCTTCACCGTGTACGGCACCCAGGTGTGGTGGCCGCTGGCGCTGCCCCCGGCGGTGTGGGGCGGGGTGTTCATCATTGACCCGCTGTACACCGTGCCGCTGCTGGCCGGCTGTGCCTGGGCCTGGTGGGCCCGGGCGCGGCCGGTGGCACAGCGTGCGCTGCTGGCCGGCCTGGCCTTGAGTACGGCCTACCTGGGCTGGTCGTTGGTCGGCAAGTACCGGGTCCAGCAGCAGGCGCGCACCGACCTGCTGGCGCAGGGTATTGCCGTGGACCGGCTGATGGCCGGTGCGCAGCCGTTCAACACCTTGCTGTGGCGGGTGATTGCGGTGGGCCAGGACGGTTACTGGGTGGGCGAACGCTCCCTGGTGGCCGACAGCGGGCCGATGCAGTTCCAGTTCCACCGTTCCGACAGCGCGGCGCTGGCGGCCAACGCCGACAACCCGTCCCTGCAGCGTCTGGCCTGGTTCAACGGCGGCTTCATGCGCGCCCGGGTGGTCGATGACCAACTGGTGCTCAGTGACCTGCGCATGGGCATGGACCCGGACTACACCTTCAATTTCGCCGTCGCCGAGCAGCGTGATGGCCGGTGGCAGGCGATCGCACCGCAGCAGCTGCGGCCCGATTACGCCCGTGCCGAACGCCGGGCCGAGGCCGGTGCCCGGCTGGCGGCGATGTGGCGGCGGATCTGGACGCCGCTGGCGGCGGCTCAATAGACCACCGCACGGGCCTGCACGAAGGAATAGAAGAACACCGCGTCCGGGTCGCGCTGGACCTGGGCAAACTCGGCGCGCATGCCGGCCACGGTGGCCGCATCGACCTTGCCGGCGGCGATCAGCTGCTCGGCCGCCGACA
Source organism: Stenotrophomonas sp. (assembly GCA_051885115.1). Lineage (GTDB taxonomy): Bacteria > Pseudomonadota > Gammaproteobacteria > Xanthomonadales > Xanthomonadaceae > Stenotrophomonas. The sequence continues at coordinate 13,611 of JBJEWP010000093.1, forward strand.
GCAGCAGCTCTTCCCAGTCGGCAAACATGGCCTTGCGCCGGGCCGGGTCGCGGTTGTCCAGGTGGATGGTCTTGACCTGGGTGGTGACATCGCGGAAACCGCCGGCCAGCAGCAGGTTGCCCAGCTTGGCGCCGACGAACGGGTCGCCGCCGCTGTCGATCTGGAAGTCGTTGAAGGCCATCCAGTAGCGCCACAGGTTGGGCGAGTAGGGGTCGACCAGGAAGGAGGCGTTCATCACCTCGCTGATGTACACCGGCGCGCCCGGGGTCAGCACCCGGCGCACCTCGCCCAGCACCTGGGCCGGCGAGGGCACATGCTCCAGGATCCAGCACAGGAAGGCGCCATCAAAGCTGCGCGGGGCGAACGGCAGGTTGCCGGCATCGGCCTGGTGGGCCTCCCAGCGTTGCTGCAGCCACGGCAGGCCGGCCATGTGGGCGCGGGCGGTTTCCAGCTGGCGGGCATTGAGGTCCACCCCGGTGACGCGCAGCTCGGGGAAGCGGCGCAGCAGGATCTCGCTCTGCGCGGCCACCCCGCAGCCCACTTCCAGCAGGTGGCGGCTGGCGGTGAAGTCGATGTCGGCAAACAGGGTCGGCTCGAACAGACGGGCCTGCTTGCGCAGGCGGGCCTGTTCGGTGTCGGAGAACCCGTGCAGGTAGGGGAAATCGTTGTCGGTCATCTACGGCACTACAACAAGGCTTGGATGACCGGCAGTGTGCGCAGTGCGGTGTTACGGCGGAGCCATGACAACGGGATGCAGTGTTGCCATGGGCGGGCCAATCCAGCCGCGGCAAGGGCCGACGGCGCTTCCGGTGGCATATGCCCAGCGGTGCTGTGCTTATCGCCGCTGGCGATGAGCACGGGCACGCAGGTTCAGGCCGCCGGTGGCAGCTGTACGCCGGCGATCAGGGCATCGAAGTAGTCGGCAGTCAGGCGCAGCTGCTCCTGCGGGGTTTCGGCACGGTTGACCACGGCGCGGAAGGCGGCGTTTTCCGGGCGGTCCCGGGCATACCAGCCCAGGTGCTTGCGCGCGATGCGCACGCCCTGCGGCTCGCCGTAGAACTGGTGCAGGTGGGCCAGGTGGCCGAGCAGGATGTCGCGCACCTCGGTCAGCGACGGCGGTGGCAGCTGCTGTCCGGTGGCCAGGTAATGGGCGATTTCGCGGAAGATCCACGGCCGCCCTTGCGCGGCGCGGCCCACCATCACTGCATCGGCGCCGGTGTGCTGGAGGACAAAGGCGGCCTTGTGCGGGCTGTCGATATCGCCATTGGCAATCACCGGGATGCGCAGCCGGGCCTTGATCGCGGCAATGGTGTCGTACTCGGCCTGCCCGGTGTAGTGCTGGTTGCGGGTACGGCCGTGGATGGCCAGCGCGGCAATGCCCGATTGTTCGGCGATATGGGCGATGGATGGCGCGTTGCGCACCTCGGCGCACCAGCCGGTGCGGATCTTCAGCGTCACCGGCACATCGACTGCGCCGACCACCGCTTCCAGGATCTGCTGCACCAGCTGCTCGTCACGCATCAGGGCCGAGCCGGCCCAGGCATTGCACACCTTCTTGGCCGGGCAGCCCATGTTGATGTCGATGATCTGCGCGCCGTTGTCCACGTTGTAGCGCGCCGCTTCAGCCAGCTGCTGCGGCACGGTGCCGGCGATCTGCACGCTGATCGGAGCCGGCTCGCCGGCATGGTCCATGCGGTGGATGGACTTGCGGGTGTTCCAGAAACGCGGGTCGGAGATGGTCATCTCCGAGGCGGCCAGGCCGGCACCCAGCTGCTTGCACAGCTGGCGGAAGGGCTTGTCGGTGACCCCGGCCATGGGCGCGAGGACGACATTCGGGGCAATGGTGTAGGGGCCGATCTGCATGGAGCGTATTGTAAATGGCCGTCGCCACCGGGGTGGCAGCGGGCGTGGCATCGTTCAGCCCTGCCGCCGCAGGAGTGCGGACACAGACAAAAAAGCCGGCTTGCGCCGGCTTTTTGCGTGCGGGGCAGGCTTACTTCAGCTCGGCATCGGCCGGGGTGAAGCGGGGCATGGCCAGCGCGGCGCCCTCGTTCTCGGTGGAACGGGCGGCGTAGCGGTTGGCAAAGCGCACGTGCTGGGCAAACGGCACGTCGGCCACGGTGGCCAGCGAGGCCGCCAGCGCGCCGTTGAAGGCATCGCCGGCACCGGTGGTGTCCACCGCCTGTACGGTTTCGGCAGCCACCCGGTAGTAGGGCTGGCTGTCACCACGCAGGCGTTCCGGGGCGTGGGAGACAAATACCCCCACCGCACCCAGGGTCACCACCACGGTGTTGCCGGACAGCTTGCGGCACAGCTCGTGCAGGCTGGCGCCGTCCAGTGCGGCCACATCATCGGCCTCGATGCGTTCGCCGACATGGCGGCTGAGCAGGGCGGCAAACTCGGTCTCGTTGGGGGTGAGCACATCGGCCAGCTTGAGCAGGCTGATGGTGGAGGGGGCATTGGCCGGGGCCGCATTGAGGATGGTGGTCACCCCCTGCTGGCGGGCCAGCTCCAGTGCCGCCTCGATGGTTTCCACCGGTGATTCGAGCTGGGCCAGCAACACCCGGGCCTTGCCGATCAGGGCCTTCTGCTCGGCAATGAACGCCCCGCTGAGCGAGGCGTTGGCACCGGCGCCGATCACGATCGAGTTGCGGCCGCGGGCATCGACGTAGATGCCCGCAGTGCCGGTCGGCTCGTGGCTGGCCTCGGCCACCAGGGCCAGCGCATCGTCCCCGGCCAGCTGGCGCGCCAGCGCGCCACCGGCGTCGTCGCCCAGGGCGCAGACGAAGGTGGTGCTGGCACCGGCACGGCCGGCGGCAACGGCCTGGTTGAAGCCCTTGCCACCCGGGCCGGTGCTGTAACGCCCGGCAATGGTGGCCCCGCCGGCGGGCAGGGTGTCGCAACGCCAGACGTGGTCGACATTGAAGGAACCGGCAACTACAACTGCGGTCATGGATCTTTACTCGAAAAAGGATCAGCCGAAATGGGTCAGCACACCGGCGATGGTGGCCGTCATCAGGGTGGCGATGGTACCGCCGAGCACGGCGCGCAGGCCAAACTTGGCCAGGTCGCCACGGCGCTCGGGGGCCAGCCCGCCGATGCCGCCGATCTGGATGGCAATCGAGCTGAAGTTGGCAAAGCCGCACAGGGCATAGGTGGCGATCAGGCGGCCTTCCGGCGACAGCATGACGCCATCGACATTGCCCTTGATGATCTCCGACAGCTGCATGTAGGCGACGAATTCGTTGATCACCAGCTTCTGCCCGATCAGCGAACCGACGGTGCTGGCATCGGCCCAGGGGGTGCCGATGATCCAGGCCAGCGGGGCCAGCAGGTAGCCGAAGATGGTGGACAGGTTGGTCGGCTGACCGAGCAGGCCGGCCAGGCCGGTGACCTCGCCGAACCAGGTCAGCGGGGCGTCGACCAGGGCGATCAGGGCGATGAAGGCCAGCAGCATCGCACCGATGTTCAGGGCCAGCTTGAGGCCGTCGGCGGCGCCACCGGCGGCCGCGTCAATCAGGTTGGAGGCAGTCTTTTCCACTTCCACCTTGACCGAGCCGGCGGTCAGCGGGGTGCCGGTTTCCGGCACCAGCAGCTTGGCGATCACCAGGGTGGCCGGGGCGGCCATGATCGAGGCGGCCAGCAGGTGCTTGGCGTAGAAGGCTTCCTGGGCCGCAACCCCGGCGCCGAGCAGGCCGACATAGGCCGCCAGCACGCCACCGGCGATGTGCGCCATGCCGCCGATCATCATGGTAATCAGCTCGGACTGGGTCATCTTGGCGATGTACGGACGCACGGTCAGCGGGGCTTCGGTCTGGCCGATGAACACGCTGGCACAGACGCTGGTGGTTTCCGCACCGGACACCCGCATCACCTTGGTGATCGCCCAGGCCATGCCACGGACGATGGCCTGCATCACGCCCAGGTGGTACAGCACGCCCATCAGCGCGGAGAAGAAGATGATCGTCGGCAGCACCTGGAAGGCGAAGATGAAGCCGTATTGCTCGGTGTTCATCAGGCTGCCGAAAATGAAGCGCGAGCCTTCATTGACGAAGCTGAGCAGCTTCACGAAGCCCTGGCCGAGCCAGTCGAACACATCGCGGCCGCCCGGCACCAGGATCACCAGCGCGGCAAAGCCGATCTGCAGGGCGACACCGGTGGCGATCAGCCGCCAGTCCACCGCCCGCTTGTTGTTTGAAAACAGCCAGGCGATGCCAATCAACACTGCCAGACCGAACAGGCCGAAGCCGATTCTTCCCAATCCTTCGACCATGAGATGTCCCCAGGACGCTGCAAAAGGCGAAAGCCTAGAGCAGCAGGGCTTTGCGGGCAAGAAATAGACGACCGGCGGGCGCGTGCGGCGGCACGCCGCCTACATCGGCAAGGCCGGCGGGCTGGCGGGCTACACTGCGCGCTGCGCAGTCAACATGTTCACGGAGTTCCCATGCAATATCGCCGCCTCGGCTCAACCGGCCTGCAGCTGTCCGCTCTGTCCTTTGGTGCCTGGGTCACCTTCGGCGCGCAGATCGGGCGCAGCGAATCGCGCAACCTGATCGCCTGCGCCTGGGACAACGGGATCAACTTCTTCGACAACGCCGAGGGCTATGCCCGCGGCCAGGCCGAGGCCGTGATGGGCGATGTGATCGCTGACCTGCGCCTGCCGCGCGATGGCTACTGCGTGTCCAGCAAGGTGTTCTTCGGTGCTGCCGAGAACCCGGGGCCGACCCAGCGCGGGCTGTCGCGCAAGCATGTCACCGATGCCTGCCATGCCGCCTTGCGCCGGTTGCGGGTGGACTACCTGGACCTGTACTTCTGCCACCGCCCGGACCAGGACACCCCGATCGCCGAGACCGTGCACGCGATGAATGTGCTGATCGAACAGGGGAAGGTGCTGTACTGGGGCACCTCGCAGTGGTCGGCCGAGCAGCTGGGCCAGGCCATTGCCATTGCCGATGCCCGCGGCTGGCAGCGCCCGGCGATGGAGCAGCCGCATTACAGCCTGCTGGAGCGGTCGCGGGTGGAGCAGATGCTCGCGCCGTTGTGCGAACAGGGGCTGGGCACCACCACCTGGTCGCCGCTGGCCAGCGGCCTGTTGACCGGCAAGTACAACACCGGGATCCCGGCCGGCTCGCGGCTGGACCAGCCGGACCTGGGCTGGCTGCAGACCGCCCAACTGGAGGATGCGTCGCGGCTGGACAAAGTGCGGCGCTTCACCGACCTGGCCAACTCCCTCGGGGTGGCCCCGGCGCAGCTGGCCATTGCCTGGTGCCTGCGCAACGCCCACGTGTCCAGCGTGATCCTGGGCGCCAGCCGGGTGGCCCAACTGGAACAGAACCTGGGTGCGCTGGATGTGCCCGCCCGGGTGGACGAGGCCGGCTGGGCGGCGATCGAGGCGATCTTCCCGCGCGATTGAAAAAACGGTTGATTTGAAGATGAGAATCATTATCATCAAATCAACCTTCATCAACGGGATACCGCCATGACTGCACTGACTGCCCCGCGCGCCACCCTGCGTCCGGTCCTGAGCCTGCCGTTGCAGCGCCCGCTGCGAGCCCTGCCGGCCGAGCCGAGGGTGGCCAGCGAGGCCCTGCTCAAGGGCCAGCGCGAGGTGTTGATCCAGCACGGCGAAGCGGTTTACCGCCTGCGCCACACCAGCAATGGCAAGTTGATCCTGACCAAGTAAGGCCGGCGGCCTGGCCGCCGCGTTTCTCTCCCCGCCCCGGTTGTGCGAGCCCGCAAGGGCCGTGTGGCGGGGCGGTTTGCCCTGCGGCAGGCTTCGCGGGGGGGAGGGGTGGGAGTTGACGCGCCCTGTACCGCAATTGCTACTGTGCGCTGCCGGCCATGCAAGGTGGCCGGCAGGCCCGGAACCGGCCAACGATCACCCGAAGTCTGGAAGTGGCCCGCGGAGCATTTGGTTTTCACGCCGTTTATACCGCTGGCCCTGCATGTTTCACAAAGCTGAAGCCTGGGAGGCGCTTATGCGACAGAGCAAGGAAACATCGGGACTGGTACTGGTCATCGAGGACAACCGCAATATTTCCGAGATGATTGGCGAGTATCTGGAAAGCAAGGGGTTTGAGGTCGACTATGCCTGCGATGGCCTTGATGGCTACCGCCTGGCGGCAGAAAACAGTTATGACGTCATTGTTCTGGACCTGATGCTGCCACGGCTGGACGGCATCGAGGTCTGCCGCCGTTTGCGCAACGAAGCGCGAAAGTCCACCCCGGTGGTGATGCTGACTGCGCGCGACACCCTGGATGACAAGCTCACCGGCCTGGGTTTCGGCGCCGATGACTACCTGACCAAGCCGTTTGCGATCCAGGAGCTGGAGGCCCGCCTGCGCGCACTGATCCGCCGCGAGCGTCGCCAGGTGGGGGCCGAGGTGCTCAAGGTGGCTGACCTGGTGCTGGACCCGGTGAGCATGCGCGCCACCCGTGCCGGCAGCGAGCTGCAATTGTCGCCGATCGGCCTGCGGCTGTTGACCATCCTGATGCGCGAGTCACCACGGGTGGTCAGCCGGCAGGAAATCGAGCGCGAGATCTGGGGCAACGGCCTGCCCGACTCGGACACCCTGCGCAGCCATCTGTACAACCTGCGCAAGATCATCGACAAGCCGTTTGACCGTCCGCTGCTGCACACCGTGCAAAGTGCCGGCTACCGCATTGCCGACATCGCCCAGCCGATGAGCTGAGCGGCAGCCGGCAGGACGGGCAGGTGGCCGCTGGCTTCCAGCGGCCATGCTGTCTGTGTCATCGCGCACCGCAGGTATGCCCCTGCACGGATGTCTCACAGCGGCAACGCCGATACTGTCCGCCCCAACATGGTGTTGATGATGTCGTACGGCCTGCCGCGAAAATTGAGGATCGTGTTCATCGTGCAGGTCGTGCTGGTGACTGTGGCCATTGCCGCCGGCACCTGGCTGGTGGGTACCCTGCTCAAGCACGGCCTGTTCCGCGAGCTGCTGCGCGAGGATGCTGCTTATTACTGGGAGCGCCATGCCGCCGACCCGGCCACGCAGCCACCGGATACCCGGCGGGTCAGGGGAATCCGGGTGCCTGCCGCGCAGGTCGGTCAGCCCGACTCCACCGGCATGCTGCCGTTGTACCGGCTCGAACCCGGCTTTCACGACCTGCAGGGCAACGGCTGGCTGGTCTGGGTGGAGGACGGCCCGGGAGGCCGCCTGTACCTGCTGTATGACCGCAACCATGCCCAGCAACTGGTGCTGTGGGTGGCGATACTGCCGCTGTTGCTGATCGCGCTGGTTACCTACTGGGCGATCTGGTACGCCTACCGCTCTGCACACGACCTGGTCATTCCGGTCAACGAGCTGGCACGCCGGGTGGCCAATTGGGATTCCCTGCTCAGCGACACCGGAGATTTCGACCCGGGCGAGCTGGATGCCCAGTTCAAGGGCGAAACCCGGCAGCTGGCCCATGTGCTGCACGAGATGGCCAGCCGGGTACGTGCCCACATCCGCCGCGAGCATGCCTTTACCCGCGATGCGAGCCATGAGTTGCGCACGCCCTTGACGGTGATCCGGGTTGCCACCGACGTGGCCATGGCCGACCCGGACATCAGCCCGCGCCACCTGCGCAGCCTGCAGCGGATTGCCCGCGCCGGCGCCGATATGGAGGGGGTGATCGAATCGCAACTGCTGCTGGCCCGTGAAAGCGAGATGGGTCTGGACCTGCAGGCCGTGGATGTGGGCCAGTTGGTGGGAGAGGAGGTGGACAAGGTCCGTGACCAGCTGCAGCAGCGGCCGATCGTGCTGCACCTGCTGATCGAACACCCCTTGTTGTTGCAGGCATCTGCCAGCGCAGTGCGGGTGGTTGTGCGGCACCTGCTGGAAAATGCCTGCAAGTACACCGAACAGGGCGATATCCACATCAGCGTGGAGGCTGATCGCGTGGTCATTGCCGATACCGGGATCGGTATGCACGGGGACGACCTGCGGCTGGCCTTCGAGCCATTCCACCGGGCTGACCAGACGCGCGGCACCGGCGCCGGGCTGGGGCTGTCGATCGTGCGCCGGCTGTGCGAGCGTTTCGGCTGGAGCATCAGCCTGGAAAGCCAGCCGGGGCAAGGGACACGGGCCATTCTGGATTTCGGGCCGGGCGCATGAATGCGACTTCTGGCGTAAGATTCCCGCTGTTTTCCTGCCGGCAAAGGCGGAGTCGATGCGAGGAGCAGGGCATGAGTGATGGGATCGGCAACCTGCCGCGTGGACCGGCGCGCGTGCTCAAGGCCGCGACCTGGTCGTGGCAGGGGCTGTGTGCGGCCTGGCGGCACGAGTCTTCCTTCCGCCTGGAGGTCTGCCTGCTGGCCGTATTCGGGCCCTTGGCCCTGTGGCTGGGACAGGACGGGATCGAGCGCGCGCTGCTGCTCGGGTCGTTGCTGCTGGTGCTGGCCATGGAGCTGGCCAACTCGGCCATCGAGGCGGTCATCGCCCGCTATGGCAACGAGCATCACGAGCTGGCTGGCCGCGCCAAGGACATGGGCTCGGCTGCGGTATTCGTGCTGATGATGAATGTATTGCTGTGCTGGGGCCTGATTCTGGCACCCCGGGTTTTCTGACAAGTCATCCGCCGGGTGGCGGTGACGCAATGGCGTTATTGAAGGATTTTCTGCATGTCTTTTGAATTCTTGGCCGACCCGAACGTCTGGGTCACCCTGTTCATGCTCAGCGCACTGGAAATCGTGCTCGGCATCGACAACCTGGTGTTCATCTCCATCGCTGTCGGCCGCCTGCCCGAACACAAGCGGCCTACCGCGCGCCGTGTGGGTATTGCGGTGGCCTGTGTCACCCGCATCATGCTGCTGGTGTCGCTGGCGTTCCTGGCGCACATGGAGAACAACCTGTTCAACATCGGCGGCATGGGCATCTCGGTGCGTGACCTGGTGCTGATCATCGGCGGCCTGTTCCTGCTCTACAAGGGAACGGTGGAAATCCGTGAACTGGTCAGCGGCGGCGAGGATGCCGACCCGACCACCACCAAGGCCTCGGCCACCTTCGGCATGGTGATCGCGCAGATCGCCGTGATCGATATCGTGTTCTCGCTGGATTCGGTGATCACCGCCGTGGGCATTGCCGACCATGTACCGGTGATGATTTGCGCGGTGCTGCTGGCGGTGGCGGTGATGCTGCTGGCGGCCAACCCGCTGGGTCGCTTCATTGATGCCAACCCGACCGTGAAGCTGCTGGCCCTGGCCTTCATCCTGCTGGTTGGTGCGGTGCTGGTGCTCGATGGTCTGGACGTGCACGTGCCCAAACCCTACATCTACGCGGCCATGGGTTTCTCGGTGCTGGTGGAATGGCTGAACCTGCTGATGCGGCGCAACGCCAAGGCCCACCAGGTGCCGGGCGCGGACAACTGGTAAGCCGGGGCCCCGCCAGGCCGGCACAGCGCCGGCCACAGTAGCCTCCCAAGGGCCGGCATCTGCCGGCCCTTGTCGTATGCACCGCCTGAACACCGGCCAAGGCATGCTCGGCGCTCCTGCCGTCAAAGGGCCCGACCATGCGCCAGCTGCTCCGTCTGATGTTGTTTGTCGTTGTGGTGATCTCGGTTTCCGGCTGTGGCTACAACGCCATCCAGCAGAAGGACGAGGCAGTCAATGCCGGTTGGTCGGAAGTGATCAACCAGTACCAGCGGCGTGCCGACCTGATCCCCAACCTGGTCAACACCGTGCAGGGCTATGCCAGCCACGAGCAGAAGGTGCTCACCGATGTCACGCAGGCACGTTCGCGGGTCGGCCAGATCCAGGTCAATGCCGATGATGCGGCCTCGTTGCAGCAGTTCCAGCAGGCCCAGGGCGAGCTGGGCAGCGCCCTGTCGCGGCTGATGGTGGTGGCCGAGAACTATCCCAACCTGAAGTCCGACCAGGCCTTCCGTGACCTGCAGGTCCAGCTGGAAGGCACCGAGAACCGGATCACCACCGCACGCGGGCGCTACATCCAGCTGGTACAGGACTACAACGCTTTCATTCGTTCCTTCCCACAGGTGATCACTGCCAAGCTGACCGGGGCCAGGGTCAAGCCCAACTTCACCGTGGACAACGTCAACCAGATTTCCACCGCACCGAGCGTGCAGTTCCCCGCTGCCGAGCCGCAGACGCGGTAATGGCCATGCAGTGGTTGCGTCAGTGGTGGGTGCTGTGCCTGCTGCTCTGCCTGGGCCTGCTGCCGGCTGCGGCCCAGACGGTGGCGGTACCGCCGCTGGATTCGCCGGTGGTGGACACCACCGGCACCCTGGATGCCGGCAGCCGCCAGGTCCTGGTGGACAAGGCGCTGGCCCTGCAGCAGCGCAAGGGCAGCCAGCTGCAGATCCTGATCGTGCCCAGCACCGGTGATGAGGATATTGCCCAGTACGCGCGGCGGGTGTTTGATCAATGGAAGATCGGCCGCCAGGGTGTGGATGACGGTGTGCTGCTGCTGGTGGCGATCAATGACCGGCGGGTCCGCATCGAGCCGGGTTACGGCCTGGAGGGGGCCATCCCCGATGCTCTGGCCAACCGCATCATCCAGGAGTATCTGGTGCCGCAATTCCGTGCCGGCGACTACAGCGGCGGCATTGCCGCGGCCAGCACGGCGTTGATCGGGCTGATTGACGGCGAGGCCCTGCCGGCACCGGTCAGCAGCCATCGCCCGGCCACCGACAGTGGGGGTGGCTGGATGCTGGGAATCTTTCTCGGGGTGATGGCCGGCAGTGTGCTGGGTGGCATGTTCTCGCGCTTGCCACGGCTGCTGCGCGGCGGCCTGGGGGCCCTTGGCGGCGGTGTGGCGGCCCTTTTGCTGGTGGGTGGGCTGGGCGCCGCGCTGGCCGCGGCCGTTGTCGCCGGCCTGATGGGTTTGCTTGGCGCCACGCCCGCCCTGTTTGCCGGCCATGGCGGCTGGGGCGGCGGCGGTTGGGGCAGGGGAGGCGGTATGGGCGGTGGTGGCTTTGGTGGTGGCTGGGGAGGCGGTGGCGGCAGGTCCGGAGGCGGTGGCGCCTCGGGGAGCTGGTGATGCGCTGGCTGCGCCATCTATGCATGCCCTCGGCACAGCGCTGGTTTGGCCAGACGCAGCTGCAGGCCATCACCCAGGCCATTGCAGCCGGTGAGCGCCGCCATCGTGGCCAGTTGGTGCTGGCGGTGGAGGCGGACCTGGGCTGGGGTGCGCTGTGGCGGGGGGAAACCGCCCGTCAGCGCGCCGAGCGGGCCTTTGCCCTGCTCAAGGTCTGGGATACTGCCGGCAATGACGGTGTCCTGCTGTACCTGCTGCTGGCCGACCATGCCATTGAAGTGGTGGCCGACCGTGGCCTGGACGGGCTGGTCACGCCGGCGCAGTGGCAGCAGGTGTGCGAACGCCTGCGCCAGCGGGTACGTGAACAAATGCCCCTGGCCGAGGCGGTGCAACAGGCAGTGGAGGAGATCAGTGACCTGCTGGCCACGGCCCTGCCTGCGGTGGACGGGAAGGCACGCGGGCAGCCCGGGTTGCCGGACCGGCCGCATCTGCTCTGAACCGGGTGCAACGGTGGACGCTGGCCAGCACCGGCGCGATGACCAACAATAGAGGTCTTCGTTTGTTCCCGAGCCAGGCCTGATGACCTACCTGCACCAGATCGACCCGATCGCCTTCTCCATCGGCCCGGTGGCCGTGCACTGGTACGGCATCATGTACCTGCTGGGCTTCGGCGCGGCCTGGTGGCTGGGCAACCGTCGCATTGCCGCCGGCCGCCTGCCCGGGGTCAATGCCGATGCTTTTTCCGACCTGCTGTTCTACGCCATGATCGGCGTGGTGCTGGGCGGGCGCATCGGCTACATGTTGTTCTATACCCCGGATGCCTTCCTGGCCAACCCGGCCCTGCTGTTCCGGGTCTGGGAAGGCGGCATGAGCTTCCACGGTGGCCTGATCGGGGTACTGATCGCCAGCCTGTGGTGGAGCCGCAAGCACAAGCTGCATTTCTTCGACACGGTCGACTTTGTCGCCCCACTGGTGCCGCTGGGCCTGGGCTTTGGCCGGCTGGGCAACTTCATCGGTGCCGAACTGTGGGGCAAGACCACCGATGGCAGCTGGGGTGTGGTGTTCCCGCACAGCCTGCCGGCCGAGATGGCCCAGCTCAGCCCGGAGGCCCTGCGCAGCCTGCACGCCAGCGGTGCGCTGGATGCCTACGCCCGCCACCCATCACAGCTGTACCAGGCGGCGCTGGAAGGCCTGGTACTGTTCGTGGTGCTGTGGTGCGTGTCGGCCAAGCCGCGTGGCCGCTACCTGGTTGCCGGCCTGTTTGCCCTGCTTTACGGCGTGTTCCGCTTTGCGGTGGAGTTCGTGCGTATGCCTGACAACGGCATCTACCTGGCCTGGGGCTGGTTCACCAAGGGCCAGCTGCTGAGCATTCCGCTGGTCCTGTTCGGGCTGTACCTGATCTGGCGCTCGCGCAGCGCGCCGGTGCTGCAGCCGGTCATTGCCACTGGCAAGGGCACCTCCTGATGCGCGCCTATCTGGAACTGCTGTCGCATGTGCTGGAACACGGCGGCGAGAAGGCCGACCGCACCGGCACCGGTACCCGCAGCGTGTTTGGCTGGCAGATGCGTTATGACCTGTCCCAGGGCTTTCCGCTGGTGACCACCAAGAAGCTGCACCTGCGCTCGATCATCCACGAGCTGCTGTGGTTCATTCGAGGCGAAACCAATATTGCCTATCTGAAGGATCACAACGTGCGCATCTGGGATGAGTGGGCCGATGCCAACGGCGACCTCGGCCCGGTGTACGGCAAGCAATGGCGCAGCTGGGAAGGGGCCAATGGCCAGACCTTCGACCAGATCGCCTGGGTGGTGGAGGAAATCAAGCGCAACCCGGATTCGCGCCGCTTGATTGTCAGCGCCTGGAACGTGGGGCAGCTGGAGCAGATGGCGCTGATGCCCTGCCACAGCCTGTTCCAGTTCTACGTCGCCGACGGCAAGCTGAGCTGCCAGCTGTACCAGCGCAGTGGTGACATTTTCCTCGGGGTGCCGTTCAACATCGCCAGCTACGCCCTGCTCACCCACATGGTGGCCCAGGTCTGCGGCCTGCAGGTGGGTGATTTCGTCCATACCCTGGGCGATGCCCACCTGTATTCCAATCACTTGGAGCAGGCTCGTGAACAGTTGACGCGCCAGCCCCGGGCGTTGCCCCGGCTGGTGCTCAACCCGGCGATCACCCGGCTGGAAGACTTCCGCTTCGAGGACATCGCCATCGAGGGCTATGACCCGCATCCGGCAATCAAGGCGCCGGTGGCAGTGTGAGCACCGGAGCAGCGCAGGGGATACGGGTGTCGATGCTGGCCGCACTGGGCCGGGATCGTTCAATCGGGCGTGGCAACCAGATGCCCTGGCACCTGCCCGATGACCTGGCCCGGTTCAAGGCGTTGACCCTGGGCAAGCCGATCCTGATGGGGCGCAAGACCGCGCAGTCGCTGGGCCGCGCGCTGCCCGGGCGCTTGAACCTGGTGCTCACCCGCAGCGGCCAGGTGCCGTTTGCCGGCATGCAGGCAGTGGACACCCTGGAGCAGGCGCTGGCACGCACCGCCGCCAGCGGCGCGACCGAGCTGTGTGTGATCGGGGGGGGCCAGGTGTATGCCCAGCTGATCGACCAGGTGGGCGTGCTGCACCTGACCCATGTCCAGACCACCGTGGCCGATGCCGATGCCTTTTTTCCGGCCGTTGATATGGCGGGCTGGCAGGAAGTGGCCCGCGAACATCACCCCGCCGATGCCCGCCACGCGTTCGCCTTTGATTTTGTCGATTACCTCAGGCGTTGATTCCAGCCTGGGTGTAAACAAAAAACGCCGCGATGCGGCGTTTTTTGTTTCAGCTGTTCGGCGTGGCAGGCGGCAGATTGCCGTTGTTGCCGGCATTGCCCCCGTTGTTGCCACCCTGCGGCTTGTTGCCGTCACCGCCACCGCCCCGGCCATGGCGGCTGCGGCGGTTGCGGTTGCGGTTGTTGCGTTGGCGTTGGCCGTTGTTGTTGCCACCCGGGGGGGCGTTGGCGGCCGGGGCGTTGTTGCCCTCGGCATTGCTGCTGCTTTTGTCTGCCGGTTGGCTGGCCGGGGCATTGCCCGCCGGGCGGCCTTCGCCACGGGGGCGACGCGGGGGGCGTACAGCGGCGGCCGATTCAGGCTTGGGCACGTCGCGGCCGGGCACCTGGACCACGCGCAGGTCCTCGCTGTCCAGCTGCAGGGCGGTCAGCTTGCCGCCCCACACCGCGCCGGTGTCGATGGCATGCACGCCCTGGGTGATGGTCAGGCCCAGCGCCGACCAATGGCCACAGACCATCTTCAGCTCGCGCTCGACCCGGCCGGGAACTTCGAACCAGGGGTACAGGCCCTGGCCCTGGGTGCCCGGGGTGCCCTTGTCCTCCATCGCGATCCGCCCGCGAGGGTTGCAGTAACGCATGCGGGTGAAGATGTTGATGATCGCGCGCGAACGCTCGTAGCCGGTCAGGCTCGGTGCCCAGCTGGGCTGGTCGCCGTACATGTTGCGGAAGAGCTTGCGGTAGCCATTGCCATGCAGCTGGTTTTCCACCTCACGGGCATGCTTTTCGGCCATCGCCACGGTCCACTTGGGAGCCAGCCCGGCATGGAACATCATCCAGCCCAGCTCGCGGTCGACATGGATCAGGCGCTGCATGCGCAGCCAGTCCAGCAGCACGTCGCGGTCTTCGGCCAGCACCACGCGCTGCAGGTCCGGGTTGACCTTGCGTTGCTCCTCTTCGCTGCGGGCCCCCACGGCCAGCAGCGAGAGGTCATGGTTGCCCAGCACCACCACGCTGTGTTCGCGCAGCGAATGGACCAGGCGCAGGGTCTCCAGTGACTGGCCGCCACGGTTGACCAGGTCGCCACAGAACCACAGCTTGTCGGCGGCAGGGTCAAACTTGATTTTTTCCAGCAGACGGCAGGTGACGTCGTAACAGCCCTGCAGGTCGCCGATTGCCCAGATGCTCATCCTTGGGCCTCCCTCAGTGCAGTGTTCTTGGAATGGACAGGGTGAACGGCGCGATATCCGCAATGAATTCGGTGCCGTCGTCGCCGAGCATGTCGTAATGGCCCTGCATGGTGCCATCAACCGTGCCCAGCATCACTGCCGAGGTGTAGCGGTAAGCCTCGCCGGGGCGCAGGCGCGGCTGTTCGCCGATCACCCCTTCGCCATCGACATGTTCGATCCGGCCTTCGCCATCGGTGATCTTCCAGTGCCGGGCCAGCAGCCGTGCCGGCTCACGCCCGGCGTTGTGGATGGTGATGGTGTAGGCAAAGGCATAGCGGCCCTGCGCCGGGTCGGAGTGTTCCTCCAGAAAACGCGGGGTGACGCTGACTTCTATGGCGTAACGCGGTTGCTCGTCCATTGCTCGGTGGATCAGGTGAACCTGCTGGCGCCGCTCAGGCTGCCGGCGCATTGGCCAGCGCGATGAACTGCGCGACCGCGATTTGTTCTGCGCGTGCATCCGGGCGGACCCCGGCGGCCTCGAACTGTTCCGGGCTGCAGACCCCGCTCAAGGCATTGCGCAGGGTCTTGCGGCGCTGGCCGAAGGCGGCACGCACCACCTCGGCGAAGCGGGCGTGGTCATGGATGCCGACACTGGCCGGGTCATGCGGCACCAGCCGGGCCACCGCCGAGTCCACCTTGGGCGGCGGGCGGAAGGCGCCCGGCGGCACGATGAACAGCGAATCGACCCGGCAGTAGGCCTGCAGCATCACACTAAGCCGGCCATAGACCTTGCTGCCGGGCTCGGCGGCCATGCGGTCGACCACTTCCTTCTGCAGCATGAAGACCATGTCACTGATCGCCGCGGCATGCTCCAGAGCGTGGAACAGGATCGGCGAGGAAATGTTGTAGGGCAGGTTGCCGACCAGACGGATCTGCTTGCCCGGCTCGGCCAGCTCGCTGAAGTTCACCTGCAGCACGTCGCGGTGGATGATGCTCAGCTGGCCCAGCGGGGCGGCCGCGGCGGTCAGCGGGGCGATCAGGTCGCGATCGAACTCGATCACGGTCAGCTCGGGATGCTTGCGCAGCAGCGGGAAGGTGATGGCGCCCTGGCCCGGGCCGATCTCGACCAGACGGTCGCCGGCCTTGGGATTGACAGCCATCACGATCTTTTCCACGTAATGGGTGTCAGCCAGGAAGTGCTGGCCGAATTGCTTTTTCGCCGGCGCGGTGAAGCCGGCCGGGGGGGAGGGAGGCGGGGTCATGTGCACAGTTTACGTTGCCGGGCCAGTGCCGCGCACAAATCCACCGCAGCCAGCAGGCTGGATGGGTCGGCGGTTCCTGTTCCAGCCAGCTCCAGGGCGGTGCCGTGGTCCACCGCCACCCGCGGGTAGGGCAGGCCCAGGGTGATGTTGGTGGCCTGTTCGAAGCCGGCGTACTTGAGCACCGGCAGGCCCTGGTCGTGATACATCGCCAGCACTGCATCAACCCCGGCCAGACGGTGGGGCAGGAAGGCGGTATCGGCCGGCCACGGCCCGGGCAGCTGCCAGCCACGGCCGCGCAGGCGCTCCAGGGCAGGGGTGATGGTGGTGATTTCCTCATCGCCAAGCACCCCGTCCTCGCCGGCGTGCGGATTCAGGCCGAGCACGGCGATGACCGGCTCGGCCAGGCCGAAGTCGCGCTGCAGGGCGCTGCGGGTGATGCCGATGACCTGCTCCAGCAGTGATGCGGTGATCGCATCGGGAACCGCGCGCAGGGGCAGGTGGGTGGTGGCCAGGGCCACACGCAGGCCGGGGTTGGCCAGCATCATCACCACCTCGACTCCGGCCTGGCCGGCGAGCAGTTCGGTGGTGCCGCTGTAGGCAATGCCGCCGGCGTTGATCGCCGCCTTGTGCACCGGGCCGGTGACCACACCATCGACCTTGCCGGCCAGGCAGTCCGCCCCGGCGGCGAGCAGGGCGCCGATCACTGCCGGTGCATTGGCAGGGTCCGGGTGGCCGAAGCGGCTGGCCACGGCATTGGGCAGGGCACGCAAGGGCAGGTCGCCCGGATTGGCGGCCGTGGCATCAGCAGGCAGCAGTTGCAACGGCAGGCCCAGGGCCCGGGCTGCCTGCAGCAGGGTGGCAGGGTCGGCATAGGCCAGCAGGCGGCAATCCGTGCGCGGCTGCTGGACCAGGCGGACGGCCAGCTCAGGGCCAATGCCGGCCGGCTCGCCCGGAACCAGTGCGAGGGTGGGCCGGCTGGACATGCGGGTTATCGCTCAGTTGGCAGTGGTTTCGGCGCGGTCGCCGCTGCGGAAATCGACATAGGCCTCGCCGCGCAGTTCCTGCAGGAAGCGGTTGTACTCTTCCTCCAGCTTGCGCCGGCCGATGGTTTCGCGGATCTGTGCCCGGCGGCCTTCGTCTGCCACATTGGCTTGGCGCGAAGCCACGCGCTGCACGATGTGCCAGCCGGCATCAGTGCGGAAAGGGGCGCTGATGCCACCGTCGGCGATCGAGGTGACGGCCTGGCCGAACTGCGGGCCATAGGCGTCGGTGGCAAACCAACCCAGGTCACCGCCCTGGTTGCGGGTGTTGGCGTCTTCGGAAGCTTCCTTGGCCACTTCGACAAAGTCGGCACCGGCGGCCAGGCGGCTGCTGATGGCCTGGGCCTTGGCGCGGGCGCTGGCGTCGTCCTGCTCGGCATTGACCCGCACCAGGATGTGGCGTGCCTGCACTTCGGTCACGGTCTGGGTGGCAGCAGCGTTGGCATCGCGCAGGCCTTCCAGCTTGAGCAGCTGGAAACCGCTGGGGCCGCGGATCGGGCCGATCACCTGACCGGGCTGCATCTGCTCCAGCAACTGGGTGAAACCGTTGGGGATTTCATCCATGGTGCGCCAACCCAGGTCGCCGCCTTCCAGCGCGTTGGGGCCGTCGGAGTAGCGCACGGCAGCGGCGTTGAAGTCCATCTCGCCCTTGTCGATCAGGTTCTTGACCCCGTCGATCTTGCGTTCGGCGGTGCTGATCTGTTCGGCGGTGGCGCCTTCGGGCACGGCCACCAGGATGTTGGCCAGGTGGTACTGGGTGCCGTTGAGGCTGGCCTGGGCCATGGCCGCGTCGACTTCGCCCTCGGAAACCACGATGCGGCTCTGCGCGAAGCTCTGGCGCAGGCGCTGCACGGTGAGTTCCTCGCGCAGGTTCTGGCGGAAGGCATTCAAGGTCAGACCATCGGCGGCCAGGCGCTGGGCCAGGCCTTCAACGTTGGTGCCGTTGTTCTGGGCGATGACATCAATGGTGTGGTTGAGTTCTTCATCACTGACGCGCATGCCGCTGCCATTGGCACGTGCCAGCTGCAATTTGGTCAGCACCAGACGCTCGAGCACCTGGCGTTCAAGCACAGCCGGCGGCGGCAGCTGGTCGGCACGGTCGGCATACTGGGTGCGGATCGCGCGGATCTGATCGTCCAGCTCGCTCTGCAGGATGACGTCCTCATCGACGATGGCGGCGATGCGGTCCAACGGCTGCAGCTGCGCCGCTTCCTGGGCCAGGGCGGTGGCGGTGGCAGAGCTCAGCGCCAGGGTGGCGGCCAGCAGGACAGGCAGGGTCTTGGTCATGGGATCAGGTTCGGATCGTAGTCGTCACTGTCAACGCCGCTGCGGCTGGGCGGTACCAGATACAGGTCGTCGCGGTTGTAGCCGAGAATAGCACGGGACAAAGTGCGGTCCGTGTTCTGGCCGATCGAGCTCAGGCCCTTGAGCACGAACTCGACCTGGATGGAGTTGTCCATGTCGCCTTCGCGGTTGCGCACGTAGCGGCGGGCCAGGGCGCGCACGGCCAGGCAGCAGCTGTCCCATTGCACGCCACCGATCACTTCCAGTTCCTTACGGTCCAGTAGGGAGTAGTAGTAGCGGCCAACAAGGCTCCAGCGCGGGTTGATCGGGTACAGGAAGGACAGGTCGGCCTGTTCGAGCTGGTCGGCACCGTTGCGCGGGTTGCGCCGGTAGCGGTAGCCGATGTTGACGATGCCATCTTCCGGAAGCAGGTAGGTGGCGCGCAGGCTGGCCAGGTCTTCCTTCTTGTAGCTGGGGTTCCACTGGTAGGTGGTGCTCATGCTCCAGCGGTCGGTGATGGCCCAGTTCATGTCAGCCACCCAGGCCGACTTGCCCTTTTCCACCGGAATTTCGCCTGCGCTGGTGACACGCGAATCGTCGAAATACTGGATCTGGCCGATCGAGGCCGACAGTTTCTCACGGCCGGTGGTCTGGTCGATCAGGCGCGTGCTCAGGGCCATGGTCAGCTGGTTGGCATCGTTCTGACGGTCAGGACCGGTGTAGCGATTGTCGCGGAACAGCTGGCCCCAGCTGAAAGTGAAGCCTCGGGTGTCGAACATCGGCAGGTGGTCCTGCGCGCGGTAGGGCACGTTGAGGTAGAACAGGCGCGGTTCCAGCGTGTGCAGGAACGGCTTGTCGTCGATGGTGGTCTGGCGGTCGAAGAACATGCCGGCATCAACGGTAGTGATCGGCAGGCTGCGACTGGGCGTGCGATCGCCGCCGAGCTGGTTGGCCAGGTCCCGGTCCAGCTGGTAGGCGGTGTAGCGCCAGGCCGCAGTCGGGGTGATGTACCAAGAGGCACCGGCCAGGGGTAGCGAGAGATAGGGCTTGATATCCACCCGGCTGCCACCGGGCACCTGGCGGGTCACGCCGGTAGGCTCGTAATCGGCATCCTTCAGGCGCACATCATCATGTGCGAAGCGCACCGCCTCGGCCCAGATGCCGGTTTCCAGCCAGGGCAGGACAGGCTTGTCCCACTTGGCGTACAGACGTGGTTGGCGGTGATAGGGCAGGGCGCCTTCATCCAGGGTGTAGTCGGTGAGCACGTAGTGCTCGGCCATCAGGCCGGCATTCCATTCCCGGCCACTGCCATACAGGCCCACGGTGCTGACCAGGTTGGATTCGGTCTGTCCCTCGCGGCGGTCCCCGAAGTCTTCCACATAGCGCTCGTCGCTCACCCAGTGCAGGCTGGTGCGTGCCTGCCAGGTAGGGTTGACGTTGTGGTAAGCGGACAGGTCGATACGTGAGCGCTCACGATCACGCAGCTTGTCATCTGGCATCCACAGGGTGTCCAGCTGGCCGCGCCCCTGGCGGTAGAGCCAGCGGAATTCGTTGTCGATGGCCACCCCGCGCTCGGTCATGATCTGCGGGGTCAGGGTGTCATCGAAGTTCGGTGCCAGGTTGAAGTAGATGGGCTGGGCATAATCAAAGCCGTTGCGCCCGGACAGGCCGATCTTCGGATACAGCAGGCCGGTCTGACGGCGGTCATCGATCGGGAACTTGAAATACGGTGCCCACAGCACCGGTACCTTGCCCACGCGCAGCACGGCGTTGCGGGCGGTGCCGAAGCCGGAATCGTTGTCGAACTCGATGTCCGGCGCGTCCAGGCGCCAGACCACCTGGGACGGGTCGCAGGTGGTGTAGGTGGAATCATGCACCTGGCCCACTGCGCCCTGCAGGTCGATCGAGCTGGCACTGCCGTTGCCGCGGCGGTCGATCAGCTGGTACTGGATGTCGCTGATGCGGTGGCTGTCGGTCTGGCTGTTGCCTTCGGCACGCAGAGCCGAGACCCGGAAGCGGGAGTCGGAGTAGCGGATATTGCCTTCGGCAATGTAGTTGCCGGTGTCGGTATCGGTGCGCAGGCTGTCGGCACCGATGAACTGGTCACCGCGCTGCATCAGCACGTTGCCCGAATATTCCGGGGTGGTGCTGGTGCCGGAAAGGGCGTCGCCCTCGATTTCGGTGGGCAGCTGGTCGCGGATCGCGGCCTGGGCAGGGTCGGCTGGCGGTGCCTCGGCCCAGGCCGGCAGGACATCGGTGGCCGGGCACAGGTTCCAGTTGACCGGCTTCTCGTCGGCCATGGCCGGCAGGGCGAAGGCAATGCTCAGCGGCAGGGGAAGCAGTCGAAGGGATCGGCGCACAGGGGGTCGGCTGATTGGGCAAACGGCGGTTAGCTTGCCGTATCACCTGCACAGGGGCAATGAATGTCCTGTTTTGGGTTCATCTGGGCGATCAACACAGGGCGCCGACATGGGCCACGCTGCACTCGGCCAGTGCCTGCAGGTCATAGCCCCCTTCCAGCACGGAGACCAGCCGGCTGCCGGCATGGCGGTCGGCAATCCCGCGCAGGCAGGTGGTCAGCCAGGCGAAATCCTCGGCGTCAAGCATCAGGTCGGCTTGTGGGTCGCGCATGTGGGCGTCAAAGCCGGCCGACAGGATCAGCAGCTGCGGGTGGAAGTCCTCGATTGCCGGCAGGATCTCCTCGGCCCAGATGTTGCGGAAATCCAGCCCGCCGCTGCCGGCAGCCAGCTGGATGTTGAGCAGGTTGCCCACGCCGCGGTCGCGGCGCAGCCCCGAATACGGGAACAGCCCGGCCTGGTGGCTGGAGTAATAGGCCACGCGCGGGTTGGCCTGGAAGATGTCCTGGGTGCCATTGCCGTGGTGGACATCAAAGTCCACCACCGCCACCCGTTCCAGCCCATGGCGCTCGCAGGCATAGGCGGCGGCGATGGCGGCGTTGTTGAACAGGCAGAAGCCCATCGCGGTGCTGGCAGTGGCGTGGTGGCCGGGCGGGCGCACTGCGCAGAACACCCGGTTGGCCCGGCCTTCCATCACCGCATCCACCGCGTCCACCGCGGCGCCGGCGGCATACAAGGCGGCCTCGGCCGAGCCCGGGCTGCTGTAGGTGTCCTGGTCCAGGGCACGCAGGGGCTCGCTCTGTTCGGCCATCACCGCCTGGATCATCACCGCCTCGTGCACCCGTACCAGTTCGCCGTACTTGGCTGGTTGTGCCTGCTGCCACTGCAGGCTGTCGCCGAAAGCACTGCGCAGGGCGTTGATGACCGCCTGCAGGCGTGCCGGTGATTCCGGATGGTCCGGGCCGGGGTCGTGCCCCAGGCAGGCGGGATGGGTGATCACCAGCATGGGCGGCTCCTTGTCAGCCGTGGCGACGGGCGTGTTGCCACAGGACCTCGCCGTGGCCATCGGCACGGGCCAGCACCCGGGCCAGCACGAACAGCAGGTCCGACAACCGGTTGAGGTAACGCAGGGCCTGCGGGCGCACGCTTTCTGCACGCGACAAGGCCACGCTGCAGCGCTCGGCCCGGCGCACGATGGTGCGGGCCAGGTGGCAGCGGGCAGCGGCCTCGCCACCGGCCGGCAGGATGAAGTCCTTCAGCGGCGGCAGGCTGTCGTTGTAGTGGTCCAGCTGCTGCTCCAGCCCATCGATGTCGGCATCGGTGATGGCCGCATGGCCGGGGATGCACAGCTCGCCGCCCAGGTCGAACAGCTGGTGCTGGATCCGGGTCAGCAGCTGCGCCACATCGCCGGGCAGGGGTACTGCCAGCAGCACGCCGA
>JBJEWP010000093.1:36026-40888 GCA_051885115.1 Stenotrophomonas sp.
CGGGTCAGCAGCTGCGCCACATCGCCGGGCAGGGGTACTGCCAGCAGCACGCCGATGGCCGAGTTGGCCTCGTCCACGGTGCCGAAGGCCTCCACCCGCAGCGCGTCCTTGCCGGTGCGGCTGCCATCGCCCAGTCCGGTGCTGCCGTCATCGCCGGTGCGGGTGTAGATCTTCGACAAGCGGTTGCCCATGGTTGGTCCGTTCATGCAGGGTGGAAACGCATTCTAGCCAGCATCGGGCGCAGCGCCAGCGGGGCGGTGGCTTATCATGGCCGGCATGAGCAAGAACCATGATGTCGTGATCGTTGGAGGCGGGCTGGTCGGTGCCAGCCTGGCCATCGCCCTGCAGCGCATCGGCGTGGATTGCGCCCTGGTCGAGGCCAATGGCGGTGATGCACCGCCGCCGGTGTTCGACCAGCGCAACCTGAGCTTTGCCGCCGCCACCCTCAATGCACTGACCGCATTGGGGGTGATGGGCAAGCTGCGCAGCCCGACCGGGCCGATCAAACGCATCCATGTCAGCCGTGCCGGTGATTTTGGCCGGGTCAAGCTGGAAGCAGCCGAGTACGACCGGCCATGGTTCGGCCAGGTGGTGGTGGCACGTGATTTCGGCCTGGCGCTGGAAGCGCGGCTGGCCGAGCTGCCGGCCCTGGCGCGCTACCGTCCGGCGCGCTTTGTACGCCTGGGTGCGATGGTCGATGGCCGCCGTGCGGTGGTCATTGCCGATGCCGATGGCGAGCAGGTGCTGCAGGCCCGGCTGGTGGTCGGCTGTGACGGCACTGCCTCGATGGTGCGCCAGGCCGTGGGCATCGGCACCCTTGAGCATGACTACCTGCAGACCCTGTTCGTGGCCCGGGTGCGCGCCGAGCGCGGCCCGGATGGCACCGCCTGGGAACGCTTCACCGATACCGGCCCGACCGCCCTGCTGCCGCGTGGTGACCGCCATTACGGCTTCATCCACGGCGTGCCGCGCAGCGAGGCGGCGGGCGTGGCCGCGCTGGATGACGCAGCCTTCCTGGCCCGGGCCCAGGCCGCGATTGGCTGGCGTGCCGGCCGCCTGCTGGAAGTGGGGCCGCGCAGCAGCTACCCGCTGGCCCGGGTGCTGGCACGTGAGCTGGTGGCGCCGGGCGTGGTGTTGATGGGCAATGCGGCGCAGACCATCCACCCCATCGGCGCGCAGGGTTTCAACCTGGGCCTGCGCGATGCGCTGACCCTGGCCGAATTGATCGAGCTTGACCGTGACAACCTGGGCAGTGCGGCCCAGCTGGCCGCCTATGCCGCCCGGCGTGGGCCGGACCGCGAGCAGACCCTGGCCTTCTCCGATGGCCTGGCACGCTTTACCGGCAACGAACGCCCGGCCGCGCGCGGCTTGCGCAGCCTGGGCCTGTTTGCCACCTCGGCGTCGGGCAGCCTCAAGGCCGCCCTGGTCGGCGGGGCGATGGGTTTCCGTGGCGATGTGCCGGCCCTGTGCCGGGAGGACGCGGCATGAGCCGGCGCGCAGGCAGTGATGTGGTGGTGGTCGGTGGCGGCGTGGTCGGTGCGGCGGCGGCATTGGCCCTGGCCCAGACGGGGCTGGGGGTGGTGCTGGTGGAAGGACGCGAGCCGCCGGCCTGGCGTGCCGATGCCCCGGACCTGCGGGTATATGCCTTTGCCCCGGACAATGCCGCCCTGTTCAAGGCGCTGGGGGTGTGGGAACCGGTGCGCAGCGCCCGCGCCTGTGCCTACCGCCGCATGCAGGTGTGGGATGCCGCCGGCGGTGAGGCGCTGACCTTCGATGCCGACAAGCTGGGACGGGCCCAGCTGGGCTGGATCATCGAAAACGGCCTGCTGGTGGACCGCCTGTGGGCCGAACTGCCGCTGTCCGGGGTGCGGGTGGAATGCCCGGCCACGGTGGAAGAGCTGGAACAGCACGCTGATGGCGTGCGGGTGCGGTTGAGCGATGGGCGCCGCCTGGAAGCCGGCATGCTGATTGCCGCCGACGGCGCCGACTCGGCCCTGCGCGGCATGGTTGGCATCGGCGTGGACCGGCATGACTATGGCCAGCGCGGCCTGGTGGCCTATATCGACAGCGAGCTGCCGCACCAGGACACCGCCTGGCAGCGCTTCCTGCCGACCGGGCCGCTGGCGGTGCTGCCGGCGGGCAGCCAGCGCAGTTCGATTGTCTGGACCCTGCCTGATGAGCAGGCCGCGGCGATGCTGGCGCTGGATGAGGCGGCCTTCAACCGCGCGCTGACCAATGCCTTTGGCGGCCAGCTGGGGGCCTTGACCCTGGCTTCCAAACGGGTCGCCTTCCCGCTGCGTCGGCAGCTGGCCGATCGTTATCTTGAAGGGCGTGTGCTGCTGATCGGCGATGCGGCCCATGCGGTACATCCGCTGGCCGGGCAGGGCGTCAACTTAGGCTTGCGTGATGTGGCCGCGCTGCGCGCCAGCGTGCTCGATGCCAAGGCCAAGCGTCGTGACTGGGCCAGCCCCGCACGCCTGCAGCGCTGGGCCAACGCCCGGCAGAGCGAGGCCACGGTGGCGGCCAAGAGCTTTTCGGCGATCAACACGCTGTTCTCCAACGACGAGCTGCACCTGAGCCTGGCCCGTGGCCCGGCGATGGGCCTGGCCGGCAAGCTGCCGCCGCTGGTGGGCCTGTTCTGGAAGCACGCTTCGGGCGGTTGAGTTGCGGGGTTGCGCCCGGGCGTCAGGCCATCTGCCGAGCGGTGGCCTGCTGCTGGGTCTGCGCCTGCAACAGTTCCTGCTCACGCGCCTGCTGTTGTTGCTCGCCAGCCTGCTCCAGCAGGGCCAGTGATTGCCCGCCGGGCTGCTGGCAGGCTTGCGCGGTTGGCAGGTGTGCCCGGCAATGGGCAGGGTCTTGCGGCGCCCCCTGCACCGCAAATACGCGTGCGGCGGCCGGTGCATCGGTTGTTTCGCAGCTCAGCAGGACCGCATCCACCCGGCTCAGGCCGGCCACGCAGGCCTGCGCGGTCAGTGCCAGGGTCATGCTTTCGCTGCGCACATCGTAGGCGCGGCCGGCCTGTGCATCGAGCTGCGCCACGCCGGCCCGGGTCTGGGTGTAGAGCGCATGCGCGGGGTGGTCGGGGTTGGCCGGGTGACGCGGGGTCTGTGCCAGCAGCCGGTGTTCCAGTTCGAGCTTCTGCTCTTCGCCCAGGTCGGCAGACTTTTGCAGCGGCCGCCCGCGGTTGGGGTCATCGGGGTGGTAGTCCTGGCGCAGTTGCTGCTTTTCCAGGCGCAACTGGCGGGTATCGTCCAGCACCTCGCGCAGGGCAGGGTCGGCAAGCGGGTGCAGCCGGTCGTGCGGCAAACCGTCCTTGAAGGCATTGTCGCGGGTTGCCAGCATCCAGCCTTGGTTGGTGTGCTGGTACAGGCTGCCACCCAGCACGATGCGGTTGGGGTCCTGGTAGTTGAGGGTAGGGTCAGCCCCTTGGGCAACCACGGTCTCCCAGCCCTTTGCTACCAGCCCGAGGTTGGCGATGCCGCCGTCCCACCATCCGCGGTCCAGTGAATTACGCCTCATGGTTTCACTGGCACGCCATACGCCCATGTTCAGCAGGCCGCCGTCCAGCTGCATTTCCCAGTAGGCCTGCATGGCTTTCTCGCCACGGGCCGCCAGCACCGCTTCCATCGCGGCCTGGGGTGTCCAGGCGCGAGGGTCCAGTCCGTATTTCTCGAAGGCGCGTTCGTGGGAAAGCTTGACGTCTTCGCCAGGCAAGTTCAGCGCGAGATGTGCAGCTCCCTCCTTGAAGTGATGTTGCCGCCGCTCCAGGTCCTGGCGGATCAACTCGATGCCGAACTGTTCCCAGTCACGCTCGGTCATGTCCGGGCGGTCCGGGTGCACCGACCCGTGTTCGGACTGCTGGCGGGCCACAAAGCCGGCAGCGTGGCGGTTGGCAATCTGCCCGGCCAGCGAATCGTTGTTGACCACGCCCAGGGCCATGGCCGGGTACTTGTCCGCGCCTTCCAGCGAAGCCAGGTAGTTGAAGTAGAGCACCCGGTTTCCTTCAGCAGCATAGTGCTCGAGGATTTGCAGGTCCTTCTCGGTGAGTCCGTTCATGGGTCAGTCCTGTGATGCAATCGGTGTCAATCCAGTTGGGTGGTATCCAGTAGCTGGTGGAATGCGGTTTCAATGGCCTGCCACTGCGCCAGATGTACACGCGCGTAGCTGGCGTGGATTCGATAATTGTGCTTGCGGTCGATGAAGTGGTGTTCGCAGCCGGCTATAGGAAATGTGCCAGTTGAACGATATTGCTGACCATCCCAGAGCAATCCGTCCGGTTTCTGGTGGGCGTCGCACTTGATCAAGCTGCGTAGCCGCCCCTGTGCATCGCGGGCGATATACCAGTCATCGCCCATGCCATAGCCGGTGCGGTCCTGCCACTTGCCGAACTTGGCTATGGCCCGCTGCTTGTGCTGTTCGAACAGGGCCGGGTCCACGTCGTGACGGGTCAGCCCATGCAGCTGCAGGGCAGCAGGGCGCAGGGCCAGTTGCTCGCGCGGGTCGTTGTCCTCGTAGGCATCGCCGGTCTGGTACCAGCGGCTGGTGGCGCGTTCCAGTACCGCATCAATCGGTACCTTGTCCACGTAATAGAAGCTGTACTGGACTTTCATGTACGGCGAATAGGAAGGGCGATGCAGGGCATTGGGAGGGCGGGGGCCCAGCTCGGGAAGCAGCATCACCAGCGAGCCCACCGCGTCGGGTGATGGGCCATGCTGGTTATGGAAATAATCCACCGGGATGGCAAAGCGGTATGGCCCCAGCTGCTGGATGGCCGTGCCCGGTGGCGCGGCACTGGCCGGCTCACGCGCCGGTGGCTGCTGGCAGGCGGCCAGCAGCAGGCAACAGATCAGGGGCAACAGCCG
>JBJEWP010000093.1:40988-48991 GCA_051885115.1 Stenotrophomonas sp.
CCGGTGGCTGCTGGCAGGCGGCCAGCAGCAGGCAACAGATCAGGGGCAACAGCCGAGGCAGGTTCATGGCCCCATTGCAGCCCAGATGTGGCGAAGGTGTCCAGCCTGGGCCCGGGGTGCAGATTGATTCTGTGACCGTTTGCCTCTTGCTGCCGCTCAGTCCAGTTGGGTGTTGTCGAGCAGCTGGTGGAATGCCGCTTCAATTTCCTGCCACTGCGCCAAGTGCACACGTAAATAGCTGGCTTTGATCCGCAGGTTGCGCTGGCGATCAGTAAAATGATGCTGACATTGAGCGATTCGGTTGCTGCCATCGGACTGGTAGCCCGTCGCGTCGGCAATCACTCCGTCGGGTGTCTGGTGTGGTGTGCAGGTGATGAACGTACGCAGTCGTCCCTGCGTATCGCGGGCGATATACCAGTCATCGCCCATGCCATAGCCGGTGCGGTCCTGCCACTTGCCGAACTTGGCTATGGCCCGCTGCTTGTGCTGTTCGAACAGGGCCGGGTCCACGTCGTGACGGGTCAGCCCATGCAGCTGCAGGGCAGCAGGGCGCAGGGCCAGTTGCTCGCGCGGGTCGTTGTCCTCGTAGGCATCGCCGGTCTGGTACCAGCGGCTGGTGGCGCGTTCCAGTACCGCATCAATCGGTACCTTGTCCACGTAATAGAAGCTGTACTGGACTTTCATGTACGGCGAATAGGAAGGGCGATGCAGGGCATTGGGAGGGCGGGGGCCCAGCTCGGGAAGCAGCATCACCAGCGAGCCCACCGCGTCGGGTGATGGGCCATGCTGGTTATGGAAATAATCCACCGGGATGGCAAAGCGGTATGGCCCCAGCTGCTGGATGGCCGTGCCCGGTGGCGCGGCACTGGCCGGCTCACGCGCCGGTGGCTGCTGGCAGGCGGCCAGCAGCAGGCAACAGATCAGGGGCAACAGCCGAGGCAGGTTCATGGCCCCATTGCAGTCCATGTCCGGGTCGGGTGTCCAGCATGGGCCCGGTATACAGGTGGATTCTGTGACCGTATGCCTCTTGCTGTTGCTCAATCCAGTTGGGTGGCATCCAGTAGCTGGTGGAATGCCGCTTCAATGGCCTGCCACTGCGCCAGATGTACACGCGCGTAGCTTGAATGAATGTGGTAGCTGCGTTTGCGGTCGATGAAGTGGTGGTCGCAACTGGCGGTGGTCTTGGCATCGGTCAAACGATATTGCTGACCATCCCAGAGCAATCCGTCCGGTTTCTGGTGGGCGTCGCACTTGATCAAGCTGCGTAGCCGCCCCTGTGCATCGCGGGCGATATACCAGTCATCGCCCATGCCATAGCCGGTGCGGTCCTGCCACTTGCCGAACTTGGCTATGGCCCGCTGCTTGTGCTGTTCGAACAGGGCCGGGTCCACGTCGTGACGGGTCAGCCCATGCAGCTGCAGGGCAGCAGGGCGCAGGGCCAGTTGCTCGCGCGGGTCGTTGTCCTCGTAGGCATCGCCGGTCTGGTACCAGCGGCTGGTGGCGCGTTCCAGTACCGCATCAATCGGTACCTTGTCCACGTAATAGAAGCTGTACTGGACTTTCATGTACGGCGAATAGGAAGGGCGATGCAGGGCATTGGGAGGGCGGGGGCCCAGCTCGGGAAGCAGCATCACCAGCGAGCCCACCGCGTCGGGTGATGGGCCATGCTGGTTATGGAAATAATCCACCGGGATGGCAAAGCGGTATGGCCCCAGCTGCTGGATGGCCGTGCCCGGTGGCGCGGCACTGGCCGGCTCACGCGCCGGTGGCTGCTGGCAGGCGGCCAGCAGCAGGCAACAGATCAGGGGCAACAGCCGTGACAGGTTCATGGCCCCATTGCAGCCCAGCTGTGGTGAGGCTGTCCAGCACGACGCCGGTGTTCTGTGACCACCGGTGAGCCGGCTTTTCAGTCGATCAGCCAGCCGGCCAGATCGGCCCGGTCCAGCTTGCCGCGT
This sequence comes from Stenotrophomonas sp., assembly GCA_051885115.1. Taxonomy (GTDB): domain Bacteria; phylum Pseudomonadota; class Gammaproteobacteria; order Xanthomonadales; family Xanthomonadaceae; genus Stenotrophomonas. The sequence continues at coordinate 42,944 of JBJEWP010000093.1, forward strand.
CGTTGGACATCCAGTGCCTTGAACTCGTCATGCAGCGCCGGATGTGCGGCGGCCTCGTCACGGTCAATGAAGCCATCGGCATTGGTATCGAGTGTGGCAAAGGCGATGCGGTAGGCACTGGCGTCCACGCTGTCCGGTTGTACCGAGCGCACGCTGACGGGGGTGTCGCCTTCGGCCACGGCAATCTCCACCCGGCCGGTCTGTTCGCCGGCGGCCAGGGCCTGGGTACGGATGCCCACCGGCAGCTCCGGCACGGCCTGGGTCTGCACTGGGGAGGCCGGCGCGGGCCGGGTTGCCGGCACGGCCTGGGCCAGTGCCAGGGCGGGCAGCAGGGCAAGCAAGGGGGCGAAGAACAGCGGCAGGCCACGCATGGCAGGCTCCTTGAACGGGGATGATGCACAGACTGCCGCAGACTAGCTGAATGGGCGGAAATCCTGGCCCTGACGACTCCGGCGTGGCCGGGGTCGGGGGCTGGGGGCGGCGCCAGGCTTCACCGGCCGCTGAGCGGGGTGACGAAAACGGTGATCTCTTCGCGGTCGTGGTAGAGCTGCTTGGCGCGGATAACCAGCGGCTTGCCGGCCTGCTGGGCAAACAGCTCCAGGCACAGGGCGGTTTCATCCCAGCGCTTTTTCATCGGCAGCTTGAGGTTGAAGATGGCGTGCCTGCACCAGCCCTCGCGCAGCCAGGTGGCCATGCGTTCGGCCACCTTGCGCGGTTGCTCGACCATGTCGCAGACCATCCAGTCCAGTGGCTGTTCCGGCTGCCAGTGGAAGCCGTCGGCACGTAGGTGGTCCACCAGGCCGGTGTCGAGCACGTGCTGGCGCAGCGGGCCGTTGTCGATGCTGGCTACCTTCATGTGCTGGCGGGTCAGTACCCAGGTCCAGCCGCCCGGTGCAGCGCCCAGATCCGCTGCCTTCATCCCGGCCTTGACCAGGCGCTCGCGCTCGTCCGGATCGAGCAGGGTCATCAGGGCCTCTTCCAGCTTCAGGGCCGAGCGCGAGGGTGCGTCGGGCAGCAGCTTCAGGCGCGGAATGCCCAGTGGCCACGGGGCGGCATCGCGGGTGTCGGCCACGCTGACAAAAGCGTGGGTGCCATCAACAAAGGTGATGTGCAGACGCGGCAGCCTGGTATTGGGCTTGTCGCTGAGCAGGCCGGCCTTGCGCAGCGCCGGGCGCAGGGCATTGCCGAAGCTGCGGGCCAGCCCGGCCAGCGGCTTGCCTTCATCCGAATCGGGGTGCTCGACCCACAAATCACCGAAGCGGGCCTGGCCCTCCAGCGCGGCAACGATGGGCGTGATGCGGTCGCTGGCATCGAGCTGTGGCAGCTCGGTGAGCACGCGCAGTTTCTGGCGGGCAAAGATCAGCTCGCGCCAGGGCAGTGCCGCGCTCAGCGCATCGGCCTGGTCCTCTTCGCAGGCGTAGAGCACATAGCCGTCGTTGCGGCGGGTGCGGGCATAGCCGGCAATGCCGGCCTGGCCGGCGCGTTCGGTCAGTTCGGCAGCCAGTTCGGGTTCAAAACCCTGGCGGCAATAACACAGCAGGCCGGACATGGGGAATTCCTTGGAAGTTGCTTCGCCTTGATGCGAGGCGGTGGGCAGGGGCGCAGGGCGCCGCCTGCAAAGGTCAGTAATGGGTGCCGTTTTCCTGGCCGTACTGGCGCAGCACCGCACAGGCATCATCGCGGCAGATATCGGTAGCTACGGTGATGCCGCGCTGGCCCAGGCAGCCGATCCAGTCATCCGGCAGCGGGCCTTCGTCGAAGCTGGTCAGCGCTTCGACATCGCTGGCGCGGGCGCCGATCAGCAGGCGGTCGATACCGGCCCAGACGGTGGCACCAAAACACTGGCAGCACGGCTGCGACGAGGTGGCCAGGGTGACCGGGCCGGGCAGCACGGCATTGATGCGCGGGCTCTGCAGTTTCTGCTGGGCCAGCATGTAGGCCATGTTTTCTGCATGCGCCAGCGAGGTGGCGTGCGGCACCACCCGGTTCACCGCGGCGGCAATCACCCGGTCGTTGGCATCAAACAGCACCGCGCCGAACGGCCCGCCACTGCCATGCAACAGGTTCAAGCGCGACAACTCGATGGCCAGCGCCACTTTGGCCTGATCACCGGGATAGCTGGCGGCCAGATCCACCGCGTCATGGATCCACACCGGCAGGGTGAGGTGAACCTGGGCTTGCAGCATGTCAGCTCCTGTTGCGCTGAGGGCACTGGGGTGGAAGTGGAAACGGACCGGCAGGCCGGTCCGTTCCAGCGTCATTCCCCGCAAGCAGGGAGTCGGGCCGGCTTACCTGGCGGCCCAGGTATCACGCAGGGTGACCGCACGGTTGAACACCGGCTTGTCGGCGCTGTGGTCGCGGCGGTCGGCCACGAAGTAGCCGGTGCGCTCGAACTGGAAGGCGGTTTCCGGCGCGGCAATGGCGGCGGCCGGCTCGACATAGCCGGTGACCACCTGGCGCGATTGTGGGTTCAGGTAATCGCGGTAGGTCTTGCCTTCCGATTCGTCATCCGGGTTTTCCACCGAGAACAGGCGGTCGTACAGGCGGATTTCCGCTTCCACCGCGTGCTGTGCACTGACCCAGTGGATGGTGCCCTTGACCTTGCGGTTGGCACCTTCCATGCCCGGGCGCGATTCTGGGTCCAGCCAGCCGCGCAGCTCGACCACGTTGCCATCCTGGTCCTTGACCACTTCATCCACGCGGGCAATGCCGGCGCCGCGCAGGCGGATCTCGCCGCCCGGCACCAGGCGCTTCCAGCCCTTGGGCGGGACTTCGGCAAAATCCTCGCGCTCGATCCACAGCTCACGCGAGAACGGCACTTGGCGCGTACCGAAGCTCTCGTCCTTGGGGTGGTTGGAGAAGGTCAGCTGTTCTTCGTGGCCTTCGGCCAGGTTGGTCAGCACGAACTTCAGCGGCTCGACCACGGCCATGCGGCGGGCCGCGGCGCTGTCCAGGTCTTCGCGCAGGGCGCCTTCCAGGATGGAGAAGTCGATCAGCGAGTTCTGCTTGGAAATGCCCACGCGCTCGGCAAACAGGCGCATCGACGCCGGGCTGTAGCCACGGCGGCGCAGGCCCTGCAGGGTCGGCATGCGCGGGTCGTCCCAGCCATCCACCAGGCCTTCGGTGACCAGCGCCATCAGCTTGCGCTTGCTCATCACGGTGTAGTTGATGTTCAGGCGCGAGAACTCGATCTGGCGCGGCTTGGCGGCTTCACGCGGCAGGCCCTTGTCCACCAGCGGCTGGGTCAGCTCTGGGCTGTTGGCAAAGTCGACGTTGTCCACGCACCAGTCATACAGCGGGCGGTGGTCTTCGAATTCCAGCGTGCACAGCGAGTGGGTGATCCCTTCCAGCGCATCGCCCAGGGCGTGGGCATAGTCGTACATCGGGTAGATCGGCCACTTGTTGCCGGTGTTCTGGTGCTCGACGTGCTTGATCCGGTAGATCGCCGGGTCACGCATGTTGATGTTGCCGCTGGCCATGTCGATCTTGGCGCGCAGGGTGCGGCTGCCGTCGGGGAACTCGCCGGCGCGCATGCGCGCAAACAGGTCCAGGTTTTCCTCGACGCTGCGGTTGCGGTAGGGCGATTCGCGGCCCGGCTCGGTCAGGCTGCCGCGGTAGGCGCGCACCTCCTCGGCCGACAGGTCGCAGACATAGGCCTTGCCGTCACGGATCAGCTTCTGCGCGCCCAGGTAGTAGGCGTCGAAATAGTCCGAGGCATGGCGCAGCTCGTTCCAGGCAAAGCCCAGCCAGCGCACGTCGTCCTGGATGGCGGCCACGTATTCCGGGTCTTCCTTGGCCGGGTTGGTGTCGTCAAAGCGCAGGTTGCACACACCGGAGAACTCGCCGGCGATGCCGAAGTTCAGGCAGATCGACTTGGCATGGCCGATGTGCAGATAGCCGTTGGGCTCGGGCGGGAAGCGGGTCTTGATCGCGGTGTGCTTGCCGCTGGCCAGGTCCTCGCGGACGATCTGGCGGATGAAGTCGCGCTTTTCGACCGGGGCGGCTTCCGGCGCAGTGCCGGGATTGTTGGCGGTATTCTCGGACATGATCGCTGCAGGGCATTGAAATCTGACCGCCTAGTCTAGCGCGAAGGCGGGCGATCGGCCCGCCGGGCATGGCGCCGGGGGCGGCTGTGGTTCAAGCCGGGCAGGGCGGCGCTAGACTGGCCTGCCCCAGTTCCACAACGAGGTTGCCCATGTTGCCGCTGGCATCACTGATCCGCGGGATCGGCGCGTTCAAACAGCGCCTGCCACAAGCCGAAGACGCCCTGCCCGGGCGGGCCGAGCCGCTGCCGCTGCACAACGTGCATTTCGTCCACGGCCAGCCGCTGCGCGGGGAGTTTGCAGGGATGGCGACCATCGACCTGGGTCTGGGCTGCTTCTGGGGGGCCGAGCGCCGCTTCTGGCAGTTGCCCGGGGTGGTGACCACCGCGGTTGGCTACCAGGGGGGGATAACTCCGAACCCGACCTACGAGGAAAGCTGCACCGGCCTGACCGGGCACACCGAGGTGGTGCGCGTGGTGTTCGACCCGGCGCAGCTTGGCCTGGACAGCGTGCTGCGCACCTTCTGGGAAAGCCACGACCCCACCCAGGGCATGCGCCAGGGCAATGATGTGGGCACCTGTTACCGCTCGGCCATCTACTGCCATACGCCGCAGCAGCATGCCGCCGCCCTGGCCAGCGCCGCGGCCTACCAGCAGCAGCTGGATGCCGCCGGTTTCGGCACGATCACCACCGAAATCCGCTACCCGGCACCGCCGTTCTACTACGCCGAGGATTACCACCAGCAGTACCTGGCCAAGAACCCGGGCGGTTATTGCGGTCTGGGTGGCACCGGGGTGAGCTGTCCGCTCGGGCTGGGCCTGGATGGTTGAGTCAGCACCGGCACCGGTCCTGCTGGTGGTCTGGCACAGCCTGACCGGGGCTACCGAGGCGGCGGTGCAGGCGCTGTGCGCGGGAGCGCGCGAGCAGGCGGGTGATGCCGTCTGCGTGCGGGCCCTGCACGTGCGTGATGCGGCAGCGGCCGATGTGCTGGCCTGTAATGCCCTGGTACTGGCGACCCCGGAAACCCTGGGCTCGATCAGTGGCCTGATGAAGGATTTTCTGGACCGCAGCTATTACCCGCTGCTGGGCCAGCGCCCGGGGCTGCCGGCCGCGCTGGTGGTGGTGGCCGGCTCCGACGGTGATCCGACCCAGATGCAGCTGCGCCGGGTGCTGGCCGGTTGGGCCATGCGCGAGGTCTGCGCGCCGCTGCGCCTGTGCACCCGGGCGCAGAGTGCGCAGGCCATTGCCGCGGCCAAGCAGTTGAGCGATGAACAACTGGCGGCGGCCCGCGAGTTTGGGGCCACCCTGGCTGCCGGGCTGGTGCTGGGCGTGTTCTGAAGCGCTACGCCGCGCTGGGCTCAAAGCACTTCCAGGCCTCACACGTAGACCACCTCGCAGGCCCCTGCGCCACTGTCGCTGCGGCTCAGCGAACTGCGCCAGCGTCAGTACCGGTCATCTTCCACGCTGACCAGCCAGCCATGCAGGTGGATGGCCTGGTCCGGCTTGATCCGTGCCAGCATCCGGGCAATCTGCGGGCCGCCGGCAATCATGTGCAGGTTGGCGCTGTGGTCTTGGATCTGCGCCGGTGGCAAGGGCGGGGTGCCCTGCCAGCGGTAGGGGTCCCAGGGGCTGGACTGGGAAATGGCCAGTTGCTCGAGCACCGCATCGTTGCTCATCGCCCCCCAGCCCAGGGCCAGGTCCAGCGGTGAGTGGCACGCTTGGGCGCCATGGCGGTAGCCTTGCTGCGCAGTACCCGGGCCTGCAGGCTGAAGCCGGCCAGTGCCGTGATGCCGCCATCGGCATGCGGCAGGCCAGCCCGCTGGGAGCGTCGGTCTGCAGTGGCGGGTGGGTCAGGCTGCGCGCGGTGGCCGCGGGCAGGCGGTGGCCGTGCTGGCGCCGGCGATCACGCCCGGTGCCGGTACGGGCCGGGTGAGCAAGACAGTCAGGCCAAGCGTGGTGGCCATCAACAGCAGCAGGTGGCTGGGCTTGAGGCGCATGCAGCACC
>JBJEWP010000093.1:49091-51086 GCA_051885115.1 Stenotrophomonas sp.
AGCGTGGTGGCCATCAACAGCAGCAGGTGGCTGGGCTTGAGGCGCATGCAGCACCGACGTGGCGAGGGTGATGGACACTGGCCATTGCCGCAGGCGCGCTGCGCGGCAATGGCATCCAGCGCAGCTTATGCCCCGGCCAGGGAGGCCGGATCGACCTGGGTCACGCGCAGGCGCAGTTTGCGGCCGCCAGGAGCATTCCAGTCGATGCTCTGGCCGATGGTCAGGCCCAGCAGGGCGGTGCCGACGGGGGCCAGGATGGAAACACGGCCGAGGTCGACATTGGCTTCGTGCGGGTAGACCAGGGTCAGGGTGTGTACGTCACCGGTGAGCTCGTCTTCGCAGCGCACGGTGGTGTGCATGGTCACGGTGCCGGCCGGCACCTGGTCCGGGGCAACGATCTGGGCACGGTTCAACTCGTCGGCCAGGTTGTCGGCGGCCGGGTTGCGGGCGTGCAGGGGGGACTCGAGCATGGCATCCAGACGCGCCAGGTCGTGGCTGGAAACAATGATCGACGGCGGCAGGCCACTGTTGGTGGGCATGGTGTGCTCCTTACAAAGGGTCAAACAGGACACACAACGCAGGCGGCACTGTTCAAGCGCCGCCTGCTGGCATTCCTGGCGCCAACCCGGACGGTCGGCATGTGTTGATGATCGCCGTTGCGCGCGGGAGGTGCAATGGCTGGGCGCAGGCGGGCTTCAGCGTTGCCCGCCGCCGCGTGCTGCCTGTCTCAGTGGCGTGCCGTCTTGCCCGGGGCTGGCTTCGGGCAAGACGGCAGCTGGAAAAGCGGTTCGGGCACTGCGCGGAACAGCTCGGCCAGTTGCTCCAGGAAGTGGCCCATGGCCGAGGAGCGCCGCCAGACCAGGGCGATGCGGCGGCTGGGTGGGTTGCTGCCGGCAAAGGGCAGCAGCTGCACGTTGCCGGGCATGGCCACCGGCGGCTGTACCGCCAGCATCGGCAGCAGGGTGATGCCGACATTGGCCGCCACCATCTGGCGCAGGGTTTCCAGGCTGGTGGCCTGGAAGCCGCTCTTTTCGCTGGCCCCGGCCAATTGGCACACATTCAGGGCCTGGTCGCGCAGACAGTGGCCATCTTCCAGCAGCAGCAGGCGATGGTTGGACAGGTCCTCCAGGTGCAGCCCGTCGTGCCCGGCCAGCTCATGACTTTCCGGTACCGCCAGCACGAAGGGTTCCTCGAACAGGAATTCGGCCTGCAACTGGTCATCGGCCAGCGGCAGCGCCAGTACCACCGCATCGAGCTTGCCATCGCGCAGTCGTTCGAGCAGCACGTCGCTCTTTTCTTCCACCAGCAGCAGTTCCAGCTTGGGAAAACGCTGGCGCACCAGAGGCACCACATGCGGCAGCAGGTAAGGCCCCAGGGTGGGGAAGATGCCCAGGCGCACGGTGCCCGCTTCCGGGTCACGCGAACGGCGGGCCGCTTCCTTCATCTGTTCGATCTCGGCCACGATGGCGCGCGCGCGGTCAGCGGCCTCGCGCCCGGCCGGGGTCAACATGACCTTGCGCGGTGCGCGCTCGACCAGCGACACACCCAGCTCGTCTTCCAGTTTGCGGATCTGCGTGGACAGGGTGGGCTGGCTGACATACGAGGCCGCGGCGGCACGGCCGAAGTGCTTGTGCTCGGCCAGTGCCACCAGGTATTTGAGATCGCGCAGGTTCATGTCGGAGCCTTTGGCTTGGGCTGGCCACAAGGCCGCGCAGGGCGGCCTTGCCGGCTGGCAGGTGGGCTGGACTTACTTGGTCGGTGCCGAGCTGCGGATCAGGTGGTCGAAGGCGGCCAGCGAGGCGGTTGCCCCGGCGCCGACGGCGATCACGATCTGCTTGTACGGCACGGTGGTGCAGTCACCGGCGGCAAACACGCCCGGCACGTTGGTCTGGCCGCGATCGTCGATGACGATTTCGCCACGGTTGCTCAGTTCGACCACCCCCTTGAGCCATTCGGTGTTGGGCAGCAGGCCGATCTGCACGAAGATGCCTTCCA
>JBJEWP010000094.1:0-9179 GCA_051885115.1 Stenotrophomonas sp.
CACCGCGTCTACAAGAACTTCGACCCGCGCGCCAAGGTCATCGGTGAGATGACCAAGAAGGTGCTGGCCCAGCTGGGCATCCAGGACCCGCTGCTCGACGTTGCCGTCAAGCTGGAGCAGGCTGCGCTGAACGACGAATACTTCGTTGCCCGCAAGCTGTACCCGAACGTCGACTTCTACAGCGGCATCATCTACAAGGCCCTGAACATTCCGACCGAACTGTTCACCGTCATGTTTGCCCTGGGCCGTACCTCCGGCTGGGCCTCGCATTGGCTGGAGCAGCAGGTTGACCCGGAAATGAAGATCGGCCGTCCGCGTCAGGTGTACACCGGTTCGCCGGCCCGCGACGTCAAGTAATGCACCGGCCCCCGGGCCTGGCATGAACTGATGTGGCAGCAAAAAGCCCCGCGCAAGCGGGGCTTTTTGTTGTCCGGGGGCTGGCTGCCGGGCACTGGCCCGGAGTGTGCCGGCAGAGCTCAATTGATAAGTTGCTGCAGCCGCGAGGCGCTGGCACGGGGCAGGGGGCTGCCATCGATGGGATTGGCCGGTGGGCTGCGCAAGGCGTGCATGGGCAGAACCCAGAGCTGGAAGACGATATCGGCCACGGTCAGGGTCCAGCACGGAGTGTCGTGCTGGCTGCCATCCACCAGCTGCAGGCGCCCATGGTCCAGTTGCGCGGCCAGGTGCTGCTCGTGCAGGAACAGCCCGGGGTCTTCCGGGTTGTCGGCATGCAGGTGCAGGATCACCGGGTCATGGGCCTGGGCCGTGCCCTCGAGCACGGCGCCGGCCAGGCGTGGTGCGAAGGCCTGCAGGAACTGCATGGCCTCCAGTGCGGCCAGGCGCTTCTGCTGCAGTTGATCGGCGTGCCCGCGGCGTGCGAACAGCTGCAGCTGGCTGTCCAGGGCCTGTTCGATCTCGCTGCGTGCCGGCAGGTCAGGGTGGCCTTCGCGCAGGTCCACGCCGAGCTGCCGTGCGGCCTTGGTGCGTGCGGCCAGCATGTCCAGGCCGCCTTCGCGCATATGGCGGGCGGCCAGTTCGGCGGTCTGTCGACGCAGGCGGCTGTTGCTGGGCATGGTGTGTGCGCTGTCATGCCGGGCCCGGCAGGGCCGGTCCCGGTGATGGATCAGAAGATATCGAAGGCGCTGTCGTCCGGGGCGGCGGTATCGCTGAAGAAATCCTGTTCCTGCAGGCGATCCAGGTCTTCGACCTTGACCCATTCGGTGGCGCCGTTGACCACGGTCTGGACCATGCCGGCCGGCGGGTCGGGCAGGTTGAGCGGGGTGTCCTTCAGGGCCACGCGCATGTAGTCGATCCAGATCGGCAGCGAGGCCCGGCCGCCGTACTCACGGTAGCCCAGCGAGCTGAAGTCATCCCGGCCGACCCAGACCACGGTGGCCAGCGGGCCGCCGAAGCCGGCAAACCAGGCATCACGGTGGTCATTGGTAGAGCCGGTCTTGCCGCCGACGTCGGCCCGGCCCAGTACCTTGGCTGCGGTGGCGGTGCCGCGGGTGACCACGTCGCGCATCATCGACTGCAGCTGCCAGGCGGTGCGCTCGTCGATCGCGCGCGGCGCGGTGTGCGCATCGGCAACCGGGGCCGGGGGGGCAGCAGCGGCGTTGGCGGTGCCCGTGCCGGTGGTGGCGGCCGGCTCGGCGCCGAAGTTGAAGCCATCCACCACCTGGCTGACCGGTGTGCTGGTGCTGCCACCGGTCCCGCCGCAGCCGCGGCAGGCAACCAGTGGCGTGTGCTGGAAGATCTGCTGCTCGTTGCGATCAATGATACGGTCGATGAACCAGGGCTCGATGCGCGAACCGCCATTGGCGAAGGCGGCAAAACCGCGGGTCACCGACAACGGGGTCACCGAGGCAGTGCCCAGCGACATGGACAGGTTGGGCGGCAGCTCGTCCAGGCTGAAACCGAACTCGCTGATGTAGCGACGGGCGAAATCCACGCCGATGGTGTCCAGCATGCGCACGCTGACCAGGTTGCGCGACTGCACCAGAGCTTCGCGCAGGCGCATCGGGCCGCGGAAGCCGCCGCCGTCGTTCTGCGGCTGCCAGGTCTTGCCGCGGCGGTCGCGGAACACCACAGGGGCGTCGAGCACGATCGAGCCGGGGTTGAAGCCCTTGTCGAAGGCGGCGGCATAGACGAAGGGCTTGAAGCTGGAGCCGGGCTGGCGGCGGGCCTGGGTGGCGCGGTTGAACTTGTTGCCGGCAAAGCTGTAGCCGCCGACCAGGGCGCGCAGGGCGCCGGTATCGGCTTCCAGCGAGACCAGGGCGGACTGCCCGCGCGGCACCTGGTCCAGCAGCCACTGACCGTCCTTGTCGCCGGCGCGCACGCGCACGATGTCGCCACGGGCGACCAGCCGGCCCGGGGCGCGGTTGGTCCAGCGGCTGGAGGCGGCGTCCAGGGTCACCACCCGGGCGTCGGCGAGCACGGCCTCGGCCCTGCCGTCGCCGTGGACGCTGCTGATCACTGCCGGCAGCAGGTCAGCCTGCGAGCTGATGCCGGCAAGTTCGCGGGCGATGGTCACGTTATCGGCGCCAGCAGGCAGCTCGACCTTCTTTTCCACGCCGTGCCAGCCGTGGCGGTGGTCATACATGTGCAGGCCATCGCGGACAGCCTTGTTGGCCGCCATCTGCATCGGGCCGTCGAGCGTGGTGTAGACCTTGTAGCCTTGGTTGAGCACGTCCTCGCCGTAGCGGGCGATCATCTCCTGACGCACCATTTCAGCCACATACGGCGCCTCCACTTCGACCTGCGGTTCGTGCGGGCTGGCATGCATCGGGGTGGCCATCGCCGCGCGGGCATCAGCCTGGCTGACAAAGCCCAACTCGGCCATGCGTGGCAGCACGTAGTGGTCACGACGCTCACGGGCGCGGGTCGGGTTGGAGATCGGGTTGGCGGCCGAGGGGAACTTGGGAATGGCGGCCAGCGAGGCCATTTCGTCCAGGTCCAGTTCGTCCAGCTGCTTGCCGTAGTAGTAGTGGGCCGCTGCGGCCACACCATAGGCGCGGTTGCCGAAGAAGCTCTTGTTCAAGTACAGCTCGAAGATCTCGTCCTTGCTCAGCTCCGACTCGATCTTGCGGGCCAGCAGGATCTCGGCGAACTTGCGGGTGTAGCTGTACTCGCTGCTCAGGTAGAACTGGCGGGCCACCTGCTGGGTAATGGTCGAACCGCCGGGCACGCGCTTGTTGTTGGTGGTGGCCAGCAGCCACACCGCGCGCGCGATGCCCTTGTAGTCGACCCCGCCATGTTCGTAGAAACGGGCATCCTCGGTGGCCAGGAAGGCCTGTTTGAGGCGTTCGGGCACGTCCTCGATGCGCACCGGGTTGCGCCGGGACTCCCCGAACACCGCCATCAACTGCCCCTGGCGGTCATACACGTACATCGGCTCCTGGAGCTGGATGTCACGCAGGCTCTGGACATCGGGAAGCTCGGCGGAAACCTTGGTATACAAGGCGGCGAGGGCGATGGCGGCACCTGCGCCGAGCACCAGGCCAAGCAGGATCGACCAGCGCACGATACGGCGGAAACTGACCATTAAAGGCACATCCGATTTGCGAATTGGCAAGCTAGAGAGTATAGATTAGGGGCGGCCTTCACGGGGTTTGGGCCGTGAACGACCCGGGGATGTCCAGCTTGCAGGCGTGATCGCTCACGCAACTTGGACAAAAGGTTGTTGCCAAATGCAAAAACTTCGTTATTAATGCGCGGACGCAAGTGTTGCGTCCAAGTGCCCGTCGGCAGGGGAGAATCCGTGGGGCTTATCCCGAAAAGTCAGTCGCCGCTGCTCGGCGTCGACATCAGTTCCACTGCGGTCAAGCTGTTGCAGCTGAGCCGCAATGGGAACCGTTTCCGTGTGGATCATTACGCCGTTGAGCCGTTGCCGCCCAACGCCGTGGTGGAAAAGAACATTGTTGAAGTGGAAGCCGTGGGCGAAGCCATTCGCCGCGCGGTGGCGCGTTCCGGCTCCAAGGCCAGGCACGCGGCTGCCGCGGTGGCAGGCTCGGCGGTGATCACCAAGATCATCCCGATGCCGGCCGACCTGGACGAACACGAGATGGAAGCGCAAGTCGAGCTGGAGGCGGTCAATTACATCCCGTATCCGATCGATGAAGTCAGCCTGGATTTCGAAGTGCTGGGCGCCATGCCCAACAGTCCGGACATGGTCCAGGTGCTGCTGGCGGCCTCGCGCTCGGAGAACGTGGAGCTGCGTTCCAGTGCACTGGAACTGGCCGGTCTGACCGCCAAGGTGATGGACGTGGAGGCCTTCGCGGTCGAGAACGCCTTTGCCCTGGTGGCCAGCGAGCTGCCGGTGACCCCGGATGGCGTGGTCGCTCTGGTTGACATCGGTGCCACCATGACCACCCTGAGCGTCCTGCGCGCCGGCCGCAGCATCTACTCGCGTGAGCAGGTGTTCGGCGGCAAGCAGCTGACCGACGAGGTCATGCGCCGTTACGGCCTGTCCTACGAGGAAGCCGGCCTGGCCAAGCGCCAGGGCGGGTTGCCGGAGACCTACGAGGTCGAGGTGCTGGAGCCGTTCAAGGAAGCCACCGTGCAGCAGATCAGCCGTCTGCTGCAGTTCTTCTACGCCGGCAGCGAATTCAACCGGGTCGATCACATCGTGCTGGCCGGCGGTTGTGCCGTGCTGCCGGGCCTGACCGCGATGGTGGAAGAACAACTGGGGGTGCCGACCATCGTGGCCAACCCGCTGGCCCAGATGACGCTGGGGCCGAAGGTGCAGGCACATGCCCTGAACCAGGATGCGCCGGCGCTGATGATCGCCACTGGCCTGGCCCTGAGGAGCTTTGACTGATGGCGCGGATCAACCTACTTCCCTGGCGCGCCGAGCGGCGCAAGCAGCGTCAGCGTGATTTCTACGGCATGCTCGGTGCCGCCGCCGTCGGCGGGGTGCTGCTCACTGGCCTGATCTGGTTCCACTACAGCAGTCAGATCAGTGGCCAGCATGAGCGCAATGCCTTCCTCGACCAGAAAATTGCCGAGGTCAAGAAGCAGAACGAGGAAATCGATCGGCTCGATGTCCAGCGTGACCGCCTGCTGGCCCGCAAGGCAGTGATCGAGGAACTGCAGGCCAAGCGTTCGCAGATGGTCCACCTGTTCGATTCGCTGGTGCGCACGATCCCTGACGGGGTGGTGCTGACCGGGATCAAGCAGGAGGGTGACGAGCTCACCCTGGCCGGGCGCACCCAGTCCAATGCGCGGGTCAGTACCTACATGCGCAATCTGGAAAACTCCGGCTGGATGAGCAACCCGGAACTGACCATCATCGAGGCCAAGGCCCAGGAGCGCAGTGCCGGCAGCGCGGCGATGGATGTCAAGGCGTTGCCTTACACCTTCGAGCTGAAGGTCAAGCTGCCCAACCCGAGCAGCGACGAGCTTGATGCCGGCCGTCTGGCCGAGGCGGGGATGGTGGAAGAAACGGCAGCAACGCCGGCCACCGACGCTGACGCAGGCGTGGTCAATGACGCCAGCGATGGGGTGTCGCCGGCCCCGGCGGCTGCTCCGGCCACCGATGCGGCCGCCCCGGCAGCATCCCCTGATGCAGCTGCGCCGGCGGCTGTGCCTGCCACCACGGGAGCCGCCTCGTGAGCCAGAAAAAATTCAACATCAACGAGCTGGACTTCAACAACATCGGCAACTGGCCGCAGAAGGCAAAGGTCGTGTTCTGCTGTGTGCTGGCCGTTTTCATCGTCCTGATGGGCTACCTGCTGGTGTTCCGTGGCCAGCAGGAAGAGCTGGCCGGGCTGGAGCGCAAGGAAAGCGAGCTGCGCGCCGACTTTGAAAAGGAGCAGGGCCGCGCGGTCAACCTGGAGCCGCTCAAGCAGCAGCTGGCCCAGATGGAGCAGGTGCTGCAGCAGATGCTGCGCCAGCTGCCCAGCAAGACCGAAATGCCGGACTTGATCATCGACGTGTCGCAGACCGCGCTGTCCAGTGGCCTGAACAACGAATTGTTCGAGCCGGGCGTGGAAGTGCCGCGTGAGTTCTATGCCGAAAAGCCGATCAAGCTGCGCATGGTGGGCAGTTACCACCAGTTCGGTGCCTTTGTCAGTGGCGTGGCCTCGCTGCCGCGCGTGGTCATCCTGACCATGCACGACATCAACCTCAAGCCGCATGAGCGCGGTGGTGTTATCAGCCGCAGCGGAGCCTTGCAGCTGGAGGGCACGGTCAAGACCTACCGTTACCTGGATGAGCAAGAAATGGATGTGCAGACGGCCGACCAGGCCAAGGGGGCCAAGTGAGCATGCTCAAGGCATCCATTCTGGGCCTGACCGCGGTATGCCTGCTCAGCGGCTGCGGCCGCACTGTCAGCAGCACGCCGGGCGATGCCCCGAATCTGAACAACTGGGTCGAGGAAGTGCGGGCACGTCCTGCGCCGCCGCTGGATCCGCTGCCGGTGATGCAGCAGTTCGAGTCCTTTGAATATTCGGCCCAGAACCTGCGCGATCCGTTTTCCGACCGCTGGATCAACGAGTCCGGCAGCGGCGGCCTGCGGCCGGACCCGAACCGGCGCAAGGAGCCGATGGAACTGTTCCCGCTCGACGGCCTGAACATGGTCGGCAGCATCGGCAGCGGCGCCGGCCTGGTGGCTCTGGTGCTGGGGCCGGACAAGGTGACCTATCGCGTGCGTCCGGGCATGTACATGGGCCAGAGCGATGGCCGTGTGACCTCGGTACACGAGGACCGCATCGAGCTGGTGGAGCTGGTGCCCGATGGCGCAGGTGGCTGGTTGGAACGTCCGGCCTCCATCGCTCTTGATGATCAATGAATTCAGTAGGGGATAGCACGATGACTTTTATCAAAGCCCAGAGCCTGCGTCCCTTCCGGCGCTCGTCTTTGCTGCGCGCCGGTGCGTTGGGGATCGCACTGGCGGCCGCCCACGGTTCGGCCCTGGCGGCCGAGCCGGCGCCGGCAGGCCTTGAACTGCAGGCACCGGCATCGCTGGCGGTGACCAAGGTGGACTTCAACCGTGGCGAAGACGGCGGTGGCCGCCTGGTGCTGCAGTTCGACCGCGAGGGGGCGATGGCCGACCTGCGCAGCGGCAATGGCCAGGTGGTGGTGGACATTGGTAATGCCCAGCTGCCGGCTGAGCTGCAGCGTGGCCTGAACGTGGAAGATTTCGCCACTCCTGTGCAGCGCATTGATGCGCGGCCGTCGGGCAGTGGTACCCAGCTGGTGCTGGCTACCCGGGGTGATGTCGATTCGCTGGCCTGGCAGAGCGGCAACCAGTACGTGGTGGAAATTGCACCGCGTGCCGGTGAAGTGGCCACCGGTTCGGTGACTGCTGCCACCGTGACCCAGGCGGCGGCCACCGTGGCCGCGCGTGGCTACAGCGGCCGCCCGGTGACCTTCAACTTCCAGGACGTGCCGGTGCGCACCGTGCTGCAGTTGATTGCCGAGGAATCCAACCTCAACGTGGTGGCTTCGGACACCGTGCAGGGCAATGTGACCCTGCGTCTGGTCAATGTGCCGTGGGACCAGGCCATGGACATCGTCCTGCGTGCCAAGGGCCTGGACAAGCGTCGTGATGGCGGCGTGGTCTGGGTGGCCCCGCAGGCCGAGCTGGCCAAGTTCGAGCAGGACAAGGAAGACGCCCGCATCGCGCTGGAAAACCGCGAGGGGCTGATCACCGACTATGTGCAGATCAACTACCACAACGCCGGCCAGATCTTCAAAGCCCTGACCGAGGCCAAGGGTATCGGTGGTGGCGGTGGAGGCGGTGAGGGCGGTGGCGGCCAGACCGACAACGGCTTCCTGTCGCCGCGCGGCCGGCTGGTGGCTGATGACCGCACCAACACCCTGATGATCAGCGACATCCCGAAGAAAGTGGCGGCGATGCGCGAGCTGATCGACGTGATCGACCGCCCGGTCGACCAGGTGCTGATCGAAGGCCGCATCGTCATTGCCAATGACACCTTCGCGCGTGAGCTGGGTGCCCGTTTCGGTGTTCAGGGCCGTCGCCAGGGTGACCGCACCCAGGCCATCGGTGGCAGCCTGGAAAGTACCAACGACACGGTCGCCAACGGTATTGGCCCCAACAACGGGCTGAACTTCAACATTCCGTCCGGTTCGACCTCCGCCGCCGGCCTGGCCTACACCCTGCTCGGTGCCAACTTCAGCCTGGACATGGAGCTGAGCGCGCTGCAGGAAGAAGGCCGTGGCGAGGTGATCTCCAACCCGCGCATCGTCACCGCCAACCAGCGTGAAGGCGTGATCAAGCAGGGCAAGGAAATCGGCTATGTCACCGTTACCGGTGGTGGCACAGGTGGTGGGGCCGCCACCCCGAACGTGCAGTTCAAGGAAGTGCTGCTGGAGCTGAAGGTCACCCCGACCATCACCAGCGACAACCGTGTGTTCCTGAACATGAACGTGAAGAAGGACGAGGTTGACCAGTATATCGATTTGCCGCAGTACGGCCGTGTGCCGTCGATCAACCGCCGCGAGATCAACACCGCGGTGCTGGTCGAGGACGGGCAGACCGTGGTCATCGGTGGCGTGTACGAGTTCACCGACCGCTCCAGCGTGGCCAAGGTGCCGTTCCTGGGCGACGTCCCCTTCCTGGGCAACCTGTTCAAGAAGCGTGGCCGCAACAAGGACAAGGCCGAGCTGCTGGTCTTCGTGACCCCGAAGATCCTGCGCGTGGCCAAGTAAGCCTGCGCCCCAACGCTGTACCTGCAACGGGCCGCCATGTGCGGCCCGTTGCATTGTTGGCCGCCGGGCATGATCGGCGGGCGGCTTTGATGCACACTGGCGGGCATGGAATCCACGCTCCCGCCCCCGATCGCGCCGGCCACCGCCAGCTCCGCCACCCACCAACGCTTCCTTGCCCTGTCGCAGTGCCTGCAGCAACGGGTTATCGGCCAGCAGCTGCTGGTCGAGCGGCTGTTGATCGCCCTGCTGGCCGATGGCCACCTGCTGGTGGAAGGTGCCCCGGGGCTGGCCAAGACCACCGCCATCCGTGCCCTGGCCCTGCACCTGCAGGCCGGTTTTGCCCGTATCCAGTTCACCCCGGACCTGTTGCCGGCCGACCTCACCGGCAGCGAGATCTGGCGGCCGAACGAGGGCCGTTTCGAATTCGTGCCCGGCCCGCTGTTCCACCCGGTGGTGCTGGCCGACGAGATCAACCGCGCGCCGGCCAAGGTGCAGTCGGCGCTGCT
>JBJEWP010000095.1:0-9053 GCA_051885115.1 Stenotrophomonas sp.
AAGCTGCGCGCACAGATGCCGTTCGGTTCCAACGAAGGCGGCTTCGGCGAAAAGACCTACATCGACGATGCCACCCGCTTCATCGTCGCGGGCTGATCCACCGCCGCTGCTGCGAGATACCAAAAGCCCCGCCATTGGCGGGGCTTTTGCTTGCATGGCGAAGGCATCGCGCCGGGTGGCGCTGCTGCAACAGCTCAATCGATGCTGTCCTGGGACGGGGTATCACTGCAGCGTCGCCAGCGACGCGTCAATGGTGGCAACTGCTGCTCTTGCCAGACCAGCACGCCGTCAGACAGCGTCAGTTGCAACGCAAGGTGCATGTCGTGCTCACGGTCCGGCAGGGTGTCCACCCCCACCACCACGTCCAGCTGCCACTGGGTCGGTGATACCTCGACGCTGCTTACCACCTGGTGGATGTCACCTTCACCAAACTCGGCCACCCGGTGCAGCCGTTGCCCATCGATCCACAACGCACCCACCAGCAGGCTGCCCTCGTTCTGCCACGGATCGCTGGCCGCCTTGAAACTGTCACAGTCTTCCTGGCCTTGTTCGTCGTCCGCAAACCACAACCCTGCCAGCGCGGCAGGTGGCGCCTGCCATACCGGCGCTTCCGCGCTGGCCAGCAATGACAACAGCAGGACACCACTGACAATGTCCATGGCTATTTCTCCGTGCGCCAGTTCACCGAGCCGCGGTTCTCCACCGTGCTCGATTCCACTTCGATGTCAAAGCCCTTGCGCAGCAGGTATTTCAGGGTGAGCACCGAGCCGGAGCCGATCATCGACACCCCGTAACCGACATACAGCTTGGGCGTGATGTACTTGCCGACCCCCAGCACCGCCCCACCCAGCGCGCGCGACTGGCTGACCCCGGCATCATCAAAGCCCAGGCGGGCACCGATCTGGCTGGCCAGCAGACCGCTGCCGGCCGACAACGCCGCCGAGGCCGCGCTGACCTGGTCCATCTGGTCGGCTGAAGCCATCGACAGGCTGCGCCCCAGCACCAGGTAGGACAGCGCCTCGGATTGGGACATCGATGGCTCCGACCAGATCTCCACCCTGGGCTGCATCGCCCTTCCGCTGACATGGATGCCGGCGGTGACATCACCGATCTCGCGGCGGGCGCGGATGGCAATGCGTGGGTCGGAGACCACGCCGTGGTTCCACAGCAGGCGTCCATCGGTGATGGTCAGGTCCTGGCCATAGGCCTTGTAACGCCCGCCCACTTCCAGCTGGCCGTTGGCGGTCATTTCACGCCCGGGGCGCGAGACCACCTGCAGCTCGCCGGCCAGGGTGCCCTTCAGGCCGAAGCCGCTCATCCTGACCTGGTCGCCCAGGCTGATGGCCAGGTTCATGTCCAGCGGCGAGGACGGGCCGTCTTCCGGGTCCACCGGGTCCAGCACCACCACATCCTCGGAGGTGGAGGTGCCACGGTCCAGGCGTTCCAGGTCGATGCTGGCCTCGGGAACCTGCACCCGGCCCTCCAGCTTCATCGCCTGCGCATCCAGGGTGAAACGCAGGTTGGGGTTGGCAACGATGCGCAATTCCGGGGTGTTGGCCACCAGCACCTGCTCGCCGGTGATGTCCAGCTGCAGCGGCTGCTCCTGGCCGAACAGCGACAAGCCGCCATCCACCCGCAGGGCACCGGTGCCGCCGGTTTTCACACTGGCCTGGATGCGTGCACTGCCATCGGCCTGGGCCACCAGCTCGCCACTGCCCTCGCTCAGGTTCAGGCCCATGGCCGGGAACTCACCGGCAAAGTTGCTCAGCTTGGCCTGGCCGCCGATCTGTGGCTGGCCACGCTCGCCACGCAGGCTGACATGGCCTTCGAGCAGGCCGGTCGGGCGCACCAGGTCGGCCGAGAACAGCTCCAGCCAGTACAGCCGCGACATGTTCAGGTATACATCGCCCACCAGCGGCGAGCTGTCCGACCAGCCGGTGGACACCCGTGCATCGACAAAGCCGTCGCCGGCGAAACCGACACCGACATAGGCGTTGATCGCCTGTGGGGTCAGCTCGATGGTGGAGTTGAAGTTGTCATAGCGCACCACCTCGCCACGGGCGTTGTCGCCCAGGCGCACCCCGCCCTCGGCCGAGATGATCTTGAACTGGCCGACAAAGGCATTGCCCTGCGGGCGCAGCTGGCCATCCAGGGTGATCTCGCCACGCAGGTGGGTGCGCCGGCCCTCGTTGAGCGGCAACCACGGCTGCACCAGCGACAGCGGCAAGGCATCACCGCTCACGCTCAGGCCGTTGCCGGGCCAGTCGGCGGCCACACACAGTGCCCCACCGGTGGCCGCGCCCAGGCAGGCATCGGCCAGCCGCAGGCGCTGCCCATCGAGC
The DNA here is from genome assembly GCA_051885115.1 of Stenotrophomonas sp. GTDB lineage: Bacteria > Pseudomonadota > Gammaproteobacteria > Xanthomonadales > Xanthomonadaceae > Stenotrophomonas. The sequence goes on from JBJEWP010000095.1 coordinate 2,343, forward strand.
CGGAATTGCGCCGGTTCGCGCAGCGCCCAGGCCGCCCCCTTGGCCGGGTCGATCTGCAGGGCCTGGACATTGCCGGCCCAGCCGGTGGTGGTCTGGCCAACGCTGCCTTGCAGGGCCAGCCGGCCCAGCTCGTTGCCGGCGTTGCCCTGCAGCGCCAGCTGCTGCAGGTTGCCACTGGCGTCCAGCTGCACGCTGTCCAGCGCCATCCCGGCCTGCAGGCCGCTGGCGCGCAGGGCCAACTGGCCCTGGTGGCCCTGCCAGGGCAGCTCGCCGACCAGGCTCAGGCTCTGTGCCTGGTAATCCCCCCAGCGCAGGCCGGAGCCCTGCAGGTCGGCGTGGATGTCCGGGCTGTCGGTACGCCCGCGCAGCTGCAGGCTGCCGGCCAGGCTGCCGCTGGCACCGGGCAGCAGGTCATCCAGCTGCAACGGCTGCAGCTGCGCCTGCACATCCAGCTGGTTGCCCACCCGGCCCTTGGCCTGGACATGGCTGTTGCCCAGCGACAGGTCAATCTGGCCCTGTGCCTGCTCGCCCTCCAGCTGCAGCGCCGCACTGGCCTGCAACGCACGGCCGCGCAACTGCCCGTGCAGGCGCGGGATGTCCACACTGGCCTGCAGCGGCCCCGGCGGCGACGCCGGATCACTCGGGTCGGCGGCCGGCTGGCGCGCGCCGTTGGACACCACCTGGCCGGAGACCTTGCCATCCCAGCCGGGCAGGAAATAACCGGGGTCAAACCCGTCCAGGTCGGCCTTGGCCTCCCAGGCCAGCACCGGCTCCCAGCCAACCTTGCCCTCGATGCTGGCCTTGCCGCCCGGGGTGGTGGCCACCAGTTCCTGGATGAAGGCCCCGCGCTGGCTGCCACGGGCGTCGATCTTCAACGCCGCCTGCTGTTGTTCGCGGGCGATGTCGGCAGTGCCGTACACCGCCCAGGCATTGGCGGTACCGGCCACCCCGAGCAGGGCCTGGCGCAGGAACAGCGGTACCGGCGGTGCATCGCCTTCGGCCGGCGGGGTCCAGTTGAGCCCTTCCATCGACAACGACAGGCGGAAGGCCGGGTTGGCGCTGTCACTGAAATCGGCCGTGCCGCGCGCACCGATGGTGCCGCCGAAGGCCTGCACCACCAGCGGCGAAACCCTCAACACCTGGTTTTCGATGGCAATGTTGGACGGTGCCAGCACGATGTCCTGGCCGCCCTGCTGGACCCGGCCCTGCAGGCGGGCCTGGCCGCCCTCGCCGCGCGCGGCCAGCTGCAGCGACAGCGGCGCACTTTGCGCCGCACCGGGCAGCCAGTGCCCCAGTTCCAGCCTGTCGCCACGGGCAAAGGCCCGCCAGCGCGGCTGCTCGCGCCCTTCCAGGATCAGCATCGCGTGCACCGGCTGCGGCGCATGCCCGGCCAGGGCCACTTCCATCCGCCCCAGGTTGCCGCGCACGGCCAGGCCAAGCCGGGCCTGGCCACCTTCAGGCATCGGCACCAGGGCCCGCGCCACCAGGTCGGTGTCGTAATCCTTGCGTGGGTTGTAGTGGCCCTCCAGCAACAGGTCGCCCATGTCGGTGTTGACCTTCAGGGCCGTGGCACGCAGCTCGCCATCGGCCAGGGTCAGGCCGCCGCGCAGCTTGTGCACGGCGACCATCGGCTCGCCAAGCTGGGTCACCCGCAGGTTGTCCACGGCAATGGTGTCAGCCTGGATGGACAGCGGCACCTCCAGGCTGGGCAGCACGTCCGGCCAGCGTGGCAGTTCGAACGGTTCGTCGCTGGGCGGGCCCAGCTCCAGATGGGCATCACGCAGCTGCAGCGCATCCAGCCGCAGCTTGCGCCCGAGCAGCGGACGGATATCCGGGTCCAGGTAGGCCCGGCCGGCGCTGAACTGCAGCCCGTCGTACTTGAAATCCAGGTCATGCAGGATCAACGGGCCAGCCAACGGGCCTTCCAGCCTTGACCAGGTCAGGCTGGAGCCGGCCGGCAGCCGGGCCTGCACCTGGGCCATCAGCACGTCTCGACCGGCCACGGTCTGCAGCAGCCAGTAGGCGGCTATGAGCACCACCAGCAACAGCGCTGCCAGCCCGATACCGGTGCCGATGGCAGCCTTGCGCAGGCGGGCGCGGCGGCGTGCCTTGAGCTCGGCCAGGCGCTCGCTGCGCTCTTCCGGGCTCATGTCCTTGACCGGCTTGGCCTCACTCACAGGTCCGCTCCGATATTCAGGTACAGCTGGAAGGCCGAATCCGGGTCGTTCAGGCCGCGTGCGATATCCACCCGCACCGGACCGACCGGGGATTTCCAACGCACACCCAGGCCGACACCGGTCTTCAGGGCAATGGTGTCGTCAAACGCACTGCCGGTATCGACAAAGGCGGCCACGCCCCAGGGGCCGGTACCGAAGTAGTGCTCATATTCGGCGCTGGCCACCAGCACATGCTTGGCCCCCAGGGCAAAGCGGTCCGGTGCCGGGGTGCGCGGGCCGATTTCGCGGAAGGCATAGCCACGCACCGAACGGTCACCGCCGGCGAAATAGCGCAGGCTCGGCGGGATGGCCAGCACATCGCTGGTCCAGGTGGTGCCCCCCTCGACCCGGCCAATCAGGCGGTTGTTCTGGCCGATCGGCAGATAGGCGCGGCCCACCGCGTGCGCCTGCAGGAAGCTGGCATCGGCACCAACCCCGCCCAGGCCACCACGCAGCGTGGCCGAACCGCCGTAGCCACGGCGCGGGAACATGCGGTCATCGACATTGACGTAGTCGGCGGTGATCTGCGGATAGAACAGGGTGCTGTTCTGGTACTGGGCACCTTCGTAGCCGTCACCGGAGCTGTAGCGCCAGCGCTCGTCGAGCACGTTGAGCGAGGCCACCACGGTGAGGTTTTCCGAGACCTCGCCACTGCGGCTGGCAATCAGCTTGTAGTTGCGCAGGTCGATGTAGTCGGTCTGTTCGTCATACACCGATGCGCTCAGCGCATACCAGCCATCGAGCCAGCGGAAGGCCGGCACCTTGTAGCTGGTGAGCAAGCTCTTGCGCTTCTGTGCGTAGTCCAGCTGGGTGTTGAGCTTGTGCCCGCGGCGGTTGACGTAGCGCCGCTCCACCCCGCCGCGCACACCGGCGCCACTTTCGGTGCCGTAGCTGACACCGGCGGTGTAGATGTTGCGCTTGGCCAGGGTCAGGGTCACATCCACCGGCACTTCATCGTTGGGGTGGTCCCAGGCTTCTTCCGGACGCGGCTGGATGTCGATCACGCTGAAGTAATCCAGCTTGGTCAGCGACTCGCGCAGGCGGTCCAGCTTGCCTTCGTGCCAGTAGCTGCCCTGCTCCCAGTACACCAGCGGCTGGAACAGGTCATCGCGGAAGTAATCCTGGTGGAAACGTACTTCGCCGATGTTGTAGCGCAGGCCGGAATCCCAGCCCAGGTCGATGTCGGCCGCATTCTCGGCACGGGTCACCGAGACCTGGCGCTGGGTGAAATCGGCATCGAAATAGCCGCGCTCGTTCAAGCGCCGGGTGATGGTGACCTTGCTGGCTTCGTAGGTGGTGTGGTCAAAGGCCTGGCCACGACGCGGCGAGAAGGCAGCCAGGTCACGCTGCAGGTACTGGTCATCCTCGGCGGGGCCAACGATGCTGATGTTCTCGCGCCGCACCCGCACCGGCTCGCCCTTGTCCACGTGGATCTGCACCACGATGCTGTCATCGGTGCGCTGCGGGTCCACCCGGATCACCGGGTTGTAGTAACCGAACGGTTCCAGTGCCTGACGGGTCTGGCGCTCGGCCTGGTTGAGCAGGTATTCCAGACGCGATTCGCCCTGCACCTTGCCCAGCACCTGGTACAGCGACAGGGAGACCTCGATGTTCTCGATGATTTCCGCGTCATCGCCCTTGTCCAGGCCCTGGATCTTCACTTTTTCAACGGTGCCGCGGGCCCAGGCCGTGGCGGACAGGCAACTGAGCAACAACGCGCAAGCAACAACGGCAAATCGGGATGGCAGCATCGGGCCAGCATAACCGGGGCAGGTGGGCATACAAAATGCACGTCGCTTCCGCTATGCAAGGTGAAGAGCGCGTCACAAAACCGCGGACGGCCATCGCTTGAGTGCGCAGCAAACAGCAGGGCCCGCAATTGCGGGCCCTGTGTGCATCGGTGCCGGCCCGACTCAGTTGGACAGGTGTTCGATCGCCGCCACCGCACCGAGACGATCGCCCAGTGCCTTGAGCAGGGCCAGGCGGTTGCCACGCAGGGCCGGGTCTTCGGCATTGACCATGACCCCGTCGAAGAACGCATCCACCTGCGCGCGCAGGCCGGCCAGACGGGTCAGCGCGGTGACATAGTCCTTGGCCTCCAGTGCCGGGGTGGTTTCGGCGATGGCGGCGGTAACCGCTTCGGCCAGGGCCGCTTCGGCCGGTTCGACCAGCAGGGCAGCATCGATGCCGGCAGCCACCGCACCGTCCTCGGCCTTGCGCAGGATGTTGCCGATGCGCTTGTTGGCCGCGGCCAGGGCTTCGGCTTCGGGCAGGGCGGCAAAGATGCCGATCGCCTCGATACGGCGGTCAAAGTCGTACAGCGAGGCCGGCTTGCGCTCGGCCACCGCGTTGAAGTGGGTGGCCGGCACGCCACGGTCGGCGTAGTAGCCCTTCAGGCGGTCGATGATGAAGTCGTACAGCTCGGCCACATCGGCCTGCACGCTCTTGCTGGCCATGCCGGCATTGGCCGCACTCAACAGCTCGCCCAGGTCCAGGTCGAAACCGGACTCGATGATGGTGCGGGCCAGGCCCAGTGCATTGCGGCGCAGGGCGAACGGGTCCTTGTTGCCGGTCGGCTTCAGCCCGGCAGCAAAACCACCGGCCAGGGTGTCGGCACGTTCGGCAATGGCCAGTACCTTGCCCAGGGCCGATGCGGCGATGTCATCGGCGGCAAAGCGCGGCTGGTAGGCCTCGTCGATGGCCAGCGCGACATCGGCCTCCTCACCGGCGGCAATGGCGTAATGGCGGCCGGCAATGCCCTGCAGCTCGGGGAACTCACCGACCATGTAGGACTGCAGGTCGTTCTTGGCCAGCTGCGCGGCGCGCGCGGCCTTGGCCGCATCCACGCCCACCTGCGGCGCAATCGCCTGGGCCAGGGCAGCCACGCGGGCCACCTTGTCGGCCACCGTGCCCAGCTTGGCCTGGTAGGTCACGCTGGCCAGGCCGTTGCCCATCGCCAGCAGGCCCTGCTTGAGGTCTTCGTCGAAGAAGAACTTGGCATCGGCAAAGCGCGGGCGGATCACCCGCTCGTAGCCCTTGGCCACCTCGGCCACGTCCTTGGACTCGATATTGGCAATACCGATGAACTTCTCGGTCAGCTTGCCCTCGGCCGAGAGCACCGGGAAGAACTTCTGGTTGATCTCCATGGTCTCGATCAGCGCTTCCTGCGGCACGGCCAGGAATTCGCTCTCGAAACGGCACAGCACCGGGGCCGGCCATTCGCACAGGTGCACCACCTGGGCCAGGTTGTCCTCGGTGATGCGGGCCACGCCACCGGCGGCGGTGGCCGTTTCGGTGACCTGGGCGACGATGCGCTCACGGCGCAGCTCCACATCCACCAGCACCTTGGCACCGGCCAGCGTGTCCACGTACTCGGCCGCGTCGCTGATCCAGACCTGCTTGTCGTGCATGAAGCGATGGCCACGGCTGAAGCGGTCACTGGAAAGGCCCAGCAGCTGCACCGGCACGATGTCCTTGCCATGCAGCACCACCAGCCAGTGCACCGGACGGGCGAAGGCGTGGGTATGGGCGCCCCAGCGCATCGGCTTGGGGATCGGCATGGCAGCGATGGTTTCGGCCAGGATCTCCGGAATCAGGGCCGCGGTGGCCTGGCCCGGCTTGACCGAGCGGGCGACGAAACGCTCGCCCTTGGCATCGCTGGTGCGCTCCAGCGCGGTCCATTCAACCCCGGCCTTGGCGGCAAAACCGGCCAGGGCCTTGGTCGGGTTGCCGTCGGCATCCAGACCGATGTTCAGATACGGGCCCAGCACTTCGGAGTGCTGTTCCGGCTGCTCGGCAGCCACGCCCGGCAGCAGCACGGCCAGACGACGCGGGGTGGACAGCGGCTTGGCAGCGCCACGCTCGACAACCACACCACGCTTTTCCAGGCCGTTGACGATGCCATCAAAAAACGCCTGCGACAGGCCCGGCAGCGCCTTGACCGGCAGCTCTTCCACGCCCAGTTCGATCAACAGCGGCAACATGCTCATGCCTGCACCTCCTTGGCGGCTACGGCTTCGATGCGCTTGGCCTCGTACAGCTTGGCCACGGCCATGGCCAGGGTGCGCACGCGCAGGATGTAACGCTGGCGCTCGGTCACCGAGATCGCACGGCGGGCATCGAGCAGGTTGAAGCAGTGGCTGGCCTTGCACACCTGCTCGTAGGCCGGCAGCGGCAGGCCCACCTCGACCAGCTTCTGCGCTTCGGCTTCGCAGGCATCGAAGCGGTGGAACATTTCTTCCACGTTGGCATGTTCGAAGTTGTAGGTGCTCTGCTCCACCTCGTTCTGGTGGTAGACATCGCCATAGCTGACCGGGGTGCCGTCCGGGCCATAGGTCCAGACCAGGTCATACACGTTGTCGCAGTTCTGCAGGTACATGCACAGACGTTCCAGGCCGTAGGTGATCTCACCCAGCACCGGCTTGCACTCCAGGCCGCCGGCCTGCTGGAAGTAGGTGAACTGGGTCACCTCCATGCCGTTGAGCCAGACTTCCCA
>JBJEWP010000096.1:0-24353 GCA_051885115.1 Stenotrophomonas sp.
TGCTGGACGAACCGACCAACCACCTGGACCTGGAAATGCGCGAGGCCCTGGCCGAGGCGCTGAGCATCTTCGAAGGCGCCATCGTGATGGTGTCCCATGACCGCCACCTGATCGGCCTGGTCTGCGACACCTTCTGGCGCGTGGCCGATGGCGTGGTCGAGCCGTTTGCCGGCGACCTGGACGAATATGCGGCCTGGTTGCGTACCCGTGCCTCGGCCCAGGGGGCGCGGGCCAGGGCAGCCGAGCGTGATGTCCGGGCCGAAGCCGAGGCACAGCGCAACCAGCACCCTGCCGTTGCCGCCCCGGCACCGCCGGTGCTCAAGGCCGGCGGCCGCAAGCCGGCCAACCCGATCAAGCTGGCCGCGGCGGAAAACAAGGTGGCCGGGCTGGAAGCGCAGCTGGCCGAGCTGGATGCGTCGATGGCCGATCCGGCGGTGTTTGCCGATGCCGGCAAGCTGGCCAGCCTGGGCCAACAGCGCCAAAACCTCGCCCAGCAGCTGGAGCAGGCCGAGGCCGACTGGTTGGCCATGCTCGAAGACTGACCGCGCCGGCCACCCGCGCCGGCCGTGTTGGGCAGTGCGGGGAAACAAGGCGATCATCAATGCAGCCGTGTCCAAGGGGGAGCAGGTGGAGCAGGCCAGCTGGCAACAGGTAAGGCAGTTGTTTGACCAGGTCTGCGAATTGCCGGCCGAGCAGTGGGAGCCGGCCCTGGCCAGGCTCAGCGGTGACCCGGAGATGATTGCGCGCACCCTGCGCCTGTTGCAGGCGCAGACCCGCGAACTGGGACAGCTGCGGCAGCAGGTCAGCGAGCTGTTGCACCATGCCGAGCAGGCGGTGCCGGCCGAAGGCGACCTGCTCGGGCCATGGCGGCTGCAGCAGTGCCTGGCCCGCGGCGGCATGGGCATGGTCTATCTGGCCGAACGTGCCGACGGCATGTACAGCCAGCAGGTGGCGGTGAAGCTGTTGCCGGCCATGGGCGGGCAGGCCGTGGCGGCCCGGCTGGTGGCCGAACGGCGCATCCTGGCCTCGCTGCAGCACCCCAACATCGCCCGCCTCTACGACGGTGGCAGCACCGAGGCCGGGCAGCCCTACCTGGTGATGGAGTATGTCCAGGGTGTGCCGCTGGACCAGTGGTGCGGGCAGCATCAACCGGACCTGGCCACCCGCCTGCAGCTGTTCGAAGTGATCTGCCAGGCGGTGCAGGAGGCGCATGTGCGGCTGGTGCTGCACTGTGACCTCAAACCGGCCAACATCCTGATCCGTGATGACGGCCAGCCGGTACTGGTGGACTTCGGCGTGGCCCGCTTGCTCGATGGGGCCATGGCTGGCGAAGCGCTGGCCTACTGCACCCCGGCCTATGCCGCGCCGGAACTGCTGCACGGCCAGCATCTGCCCGATACCCGCAGCGACGTGTTCTCGCTGGGGGTGCTGCTGGCCGGGCTGCTCAGTGGCCAGCCCAGCAACCGCGGCCTGGCCAGCTGGAACAGCCCGGTGGCGCTGCCCAGCACCCAGCCCAGCATCCAACCCGCCCACCCGGGATGCCAGCCACGGCGGCTGCGGGGTGACCTGGATGCCATCGTTGCCCGTGCCTGTGCCCTGGAGCCGGAACAGCGCTATCCCTCGGTGGCTGCGTTGGCCATGGACATCCAGCGGCACCGGCAGCGGCGTCCGGTCCAGGCCCGCGGCAGCGGGGTTTTCTACCGTGGCGGGCGCTGGCTGCGGCGCAACTGGAGCTGGCTGCTGGCCCTGCTGGCGGTGCTGGCGCTGGTGGCTGGCTTTGTCTGGCAGTTGCAACAACAGCGTCAGCGCGCCGAGCAGCAGGCAAGAATTGCCGATGAAGTCACCCGTTTCATGGTCGAGGCCTTTGATGCGGCCAACCCGCGCAAGGCTGCGCAGCCGGGCGACGGTCAGGTCAGTGCGCGTCAGGTGCTTGATGCCAGCGTCGCGCGAATCGACGAGCAGGCCTTGAGCGACCCGCAGGTCAAGGCCCGGCTGCAGGTCGCGCTGGCCCAGGCCTACCAGAACATCGGTCTGGCAGCGCAGGCCCGGGGGCTGTATGCCCAGGCCGTGCCCGTCCTGCTGGCAGGGCAGGACAGGGTGGAGTTGTCGTTGCTGCTCACCGTGCTCAACGAGTACGCCACCTTGCTGGCCAACTTGCAGGATGGTGAGCAGGCCGAGCAGGTGGTGCGCAAGGCCTTGCCCCTGATCGATGAGCAGGCACAGCCGGGCTGGGCTGCCCGTGCCCACAATTCACTGGGCCTGGCTCTCTCCAGCCAACGTCGTTTTGATGAATCTGCCCAAGCGTTTGACCGCGCACTGGCACTGCATCAGCGCAATGCCAGTGGCATGGGAAGCATCGCAATGAACCACCACAACCGGGCCTTGATGGAGATCGAACGAGGCGACTATGTGCTGGCCGAAAAATTGCTTCGTGATGCTGGTCGTCTGCGTCTGGCAGAACGCGGGTTGAGCAGCGAATGGTGGGGCGGGCAATACCTGTTGATGCGCGCGCTGGCGGCTCAGGGCCAGCGCGAGGCTGCCCTGGCCCTTGTCGCAGAGCTGGAGCAGGTGGGGCTGCAGCTGTATGGCCCGCGCAGCGACAACCATGCCGCCCTGAACAATGAAGTGGCCGGCCTGCTGCAGGACAGTGGCCGTTATGACGAGTCCATGCAGTACTACCAGCGGGTGCTGGAGCATTACCGTGCGCTGGCGGAGGGGCCGGACATGGGCGTGGCGCGGACCTTGAACAACATGGCCACGCTGGAGCAGTCGCGTGGTGATTGGCGTCGCGCTGGGGCCCTGTTCCAGGAGTCGTTGCAGATGCGTCGGCAGTTGCTGGGCGCGCAGGTGCCGCAGGTCTGGCAGGTGGAGACCAATCTGGCCCGCTTGCTGATCCTTCAAGGTGAGTTGCAGCAGGCCGGGCCGCTGCTTGAAAACGCTGCTGCGGGCTGGGCCGGGCGGGTGCCTGTCAACCATCCGCAGCGTCAGCTCACGGCCTTGGTGCGTGCCGAGCTGGCCTTGGCACGCGGTGATCTGGCAACTGCTGCTAGGCGTCTGGCCGAGGTGGAGGCGCAGATCTCAGATGATTTGCGCGTGCAGCGGCGTCACCTGCAGATACGTGGCAGCCTGCAGCTGGCACGCGGTGAGCAGGCGGCTGGTTTGGCCAGTCGTGAGCAGCTTCTTGCGCTGTATCGCCAGCAATTCGGCCACGCTGCGGTGGATACAGCCCAGCAACAGCTGTTGCTGGCACAGGCGCTGGCCGCGGCGGGCCAGTGCGGGTCCGCGCGCGAACAGGCCGTTCAGGCCCTGCCGGGCCTGCAACCGATGCTCGAAGGCAGTCATTCGCGTCAGCAGGCACAGCGTCTGAGTCAGGGGCTGTGCGGCAGCAGCACGTCCTCCGGGGCTGGCGGCCGGCGCTTGCAAGCGTCGGGCGTAGCAGCAAGGATGTAGATATGAACAAAAACCTGCTCACCCTGGCCGGCGCTGCGCTGGCCCTTGCCCTGGCGGCCTGTGCCGACCCCGCAGCCACCCCGTCGCCGGCTACCGGTGCTGCTGCGCAAGGCGCGCAGCCAGCAGCGCCTGCCGATGCCTTCCTGGCCGCGCTGGCCACGCAGTGTGGCAAGGCCTTTGCCGGCCGCATCGTGGCCAACGAGCCGGCCAGCGGCCAGCCCGATGCCTTCCAGGGCCAGGCGCTGATCATGCATGTGCGTGGCTGCGACAAGCCGGCCGAGGAGCTGCGGGTGCCGTTCCATGTCGGTGATGACCACTCGCGTACCTGGGTGATCAGCCGTACCGATGGCGGCCTGCGCCTGAAGCATGACCACCGCCTGGCCGATGGCAGCGAGGACGTGCAGACCATGTACGGTGGCGACAGCGTGGCTGCCGGCACCGCGGTCCGCCAGGAGTTCCCGGTCGATGCCTACAGCATCGAGCTGTTCGAACGCGAAGGCCTGCAACAGTCCACCGCCAATACCTGGGCGATGGAAGTCGAGCCGGGCAAGCGCTTCCTGTATGAACTCTCGCGCCCGGACGGCCGTTTGTTCCAGGTCGAGTTCGACCTCAGCCAGCCGGTGGCCCTGCCGCCGGCTCCGTGGGGTGCACAGGACTGAGCCGACACACCCGGCAAACAACAAGGGCGCCTGATGGCGCCCTTGTCATCTGTGGCCCGGGCCGGGCTCAGCGGCCGGCAAAACGGGCGCGGCAGCCCTGGCTGACCCAGATCGCGTTGCCGCTGTAGCCCCAGTTGCGGCCTTCCACACACTGGGTGCGCGACAGCTGCTGGACCAGCACCGGCCGGCCGGCGCGGCGTTCCCAGCCACAGCTGCGGGTGCGGTTGTCGTCACTGGAACAGGTCACGCTGTAGTTGTTGCCGTTCCAGCCATTGCCCGGGCGGTGGCCGCCACCCCGGCGCGGGCTGAACTCGGCGCGGCAGCCGCGGTCCACCCAGATGGCACCGTTGCGGATGCCCCAGCTCTGGCCCTGGATGCACTGGCTGCGCGAGAGCTGGCGGGTCAGGGTGGCATCACGCCAGCCGGTCTGGCACAGGTTGCGGCGGTTGTCCTTGCTTTCGCAGCGCACCACATCGGGCGGGTTCTGCCAGTTGTTGCCCTGGCCATGGCCGGGCCGGTTGCCCGGGCCGCGGCCGGCGGCAACAAATTCGGCACGGCAGCCATTGGCCACCCAGATGTTGCCGTTGCGGGTGCCCCAGTTTTCGCCTTCCACGCAACGGGTGCGCGACAGCTGGCGTACCAGCTGGGCATTGCGCCAGCCTGTCTGGCACTGGCGCAGGCGGTTGCCATCACTTTCGCAGCGCACCACCTGCTGCTGCCATCCCTGGCTGTTGGACTGGGCCCGGGCCGGAGTGGCGGAAAGCAGCAGGACAGGCAAGGCGAGCAGGGGCAGGGCGGTCAGCAGTCGGAACATGGCGGTCACCTATTCAGTTTCACGTCTGGACTATAGGCAGGGCATGTCTGAAGCGTAAGTGACTCATTGCCACGGGCGTGCGATGGCGGCGCACGCCGTGATCGCCGGCCATTGATGGCGGGGCGGGGCGTGGCCTGGCCCGCCGTGGCCACGCCCGCGCCCGGCTGTGCAGCGGGGGGATTTGCTCCGCCTGCTGTGCAGGCCCAAAATAGGGCGTTTCCGGCCCGCTCCTGGCCGGTCCCCTGCGGAGTCTTTCATGCGTACCCATTTTTGTGGCCTGGTCAACGAGACCTTGATCGGCCAAACCGTCACCCTTGCCGGCTGGACCGACGTGGCCCGCAACCTGGGCGGCGTCTGCTTCATCGACCTGCGCGACCACGAGGGCATCGTCCAGGTGACCGTCGAGCCGGCGCCGGGCGATGCCGCCGCCGCTGCCGTGTTCGAGGTCGCCGCGTCGCTGGGCTATGAGGACGTGATCCAGGTCGAGGGTGTGGTGCGCGCGCGTCATGCGGTCAATGACAAGATCGCCACCGGCAAGGTCGAAGTGATTGCCACCCGTATCACCATCCTCAACAAGGCCGCACCGCTGCCGTTCCATGCGCATGAGAACCCGGGCGAGGAAACCCGCCTGAAGTATCGTTACCTGGACCTGCGCCGCCCGGAAATGCAGCGCATGCAGCGCACCCGGATCAAGCTGGTACAGGCCCTGCGCCGTCACCTGGATGGCCGGGGCTTCCAGGACATCGAAACCCCGATCCTGACCAAGGCCACCCCGGAAGGCGCCCGCGACTTCCTGGTGCCGGCACGCATGCACCCGGGCGAGTTCTACGCCCTGCCGCAGAGCCCGCAGCTGTTCAAGCAGATCCTGATGGTGGCCGGCTTCGATCGCTACTACCAGATTGCCCGCTGCTTCCGCGATGAAGCCCTGCGCGCCGACCGCCAGCTCGAATTCACCCAGCTGGACATGGAGTTCGCCTTCGTTCAGGAGCGCGACATCCAGGATTTCGTTGAAGAGATGATCCGCTCGATCTTCGCCGAAGTGGTCGATGTGGAGCTGGATGCCCAGTTCCCGCGCATGACCTGGGCCGAGGCGATGCGTCGCTTTGGTTCGGACAAGCCGGACCTGCGCATCGACCTGGAATTGATCGACGTGGCCGAACTGGTCAAGGACTGCGGCTTTGCCGTGTTCTCCACCGCCGCCAACGACGAATTCGGCCGCGTGGCCGCCCTGCGCATCCCGGGCGGTGCTTCGCTGTCCCGCAAGCAGATCGACGAGTACGCCGCCCACGCCGCCAAGTACGGCGCCAAGGGCCTGGCCTACATCAAGATTGACCAGGCCGGTGCGGTGTCCTCGCCGATCGCCAAGTTCTTTGACGAGGCGGCCTTTGCCGCCCTGGTCCAGGCCGTGGGCGCCGGCAATGGCGACATCGTGTTCTTTGGTGCCGGTGCCTACAACAAGGTGTCCGACTTCATGGGTGCGCTGCGCCTGAAGGCCGGCAAGGACTTCAACCTCATCGCCGACGGCTGGCGTCCGCTGTGGGTGACCGACTTCCCGATGTTCGAATGGGACGAGGAAGAACAGCGCTACGTTGCCCTGCATCACCCCTTCACCGCGCCGGCGGTGGATTCGATCGAGGACCTGCGCGCGCATGCCCGCACCGCCGTCTCGCGCGGCTATGACATGGTGCTCAACGGCAACGAGATCGGCGGCGGTTCGATCCGTATCCACCGCCCGGACATGCAGAGCGCGGTGTTCGAGCTGCTGGGCATCGGTGCCGAGGAAGCCCGTGCCAAGTTCGGTTTCCTGCTCGACGCCCTGAACTACGGCGCACCGCCGCACGGCGGCATTGCCTTCGGTATCGACCGCATCGCCGCGCTGATGGCCGGCACCGAGTCGATCCGTGACGTCATCCCGTTCCCGAAGACCACCGGCGCCCAGTGCCTGATGACCGACGCGCCCTCGCCGATTGCCGATGCGCAGCTGGCCGAAGTGCACGTGCAGGTGCGTGAGCCGAAGAAGTAAGCCGCGCCAGCGGCCGGGGCAACCCGGCCGTCAACGCCGACAGGGCAGGGGCGGGTGCCGGCAACGGCCCCGCCCTTGTCGTATCACCGAGCGCTCATCCTCCTGCCGTCGTCGTGGCTTTTGCCGTTGGCTTTTGCTTCTGCTTTTCTCGTTCCTCACTCCTGTCCACCCACTCCTGCCCTATGTCCATCCGCCAAGCCACCCCTGACGATGCCGCGCTGCTGTGCGCGCTGTCTGCCACCACCTTCGTGGAGACCTTTGGCCACCTGTACCCTCCGGAAGACCTGGCCGCCTACCTGGCCATTGCCTATCCCGAAGACCTGCAGCGTCAGCAGCTGGAAAGTGGTGATTACGCGGCCTGGCTGCTGGAGCTGGGCGGGCAGGCAGCCGGCTTTGTGTTGGCCGGTCCCTGTGGCCTGCCGCATCCGGAAGTCGGGCCGGACGATGGAGAGCTCAAGCGGCTGTATGTGCTGGCCACCCACCACAATGGCGGGTGGGGGCGGCAGCTGATGGAGGTGGCACTGGCCTGGATGGCGCCGCGCTTTGCCCAGCTGTGGCTGGGGGTATGGTCGGAAAACCTCGGCGCGCAGCGTTTCTACGCCCGCTACGGCTTCGCGCGGGTGGGGCAGTACGAATTCCCGGTCGGCCGGGTGCGGGATCTGGAATACATCCTGCGCCGCCCCGCCATCACTCCGCCCGGCGCGGGGTGATCACCCGGCGGCTTGCTGTATTGCCGCTCGCCGGGGCGATGGCTGTGCCGGCCCATTCCTGCGCCACGCGGTTTTGCGACAGGGGCGCCGCTGTGCCTGTGCGCGCGGTCGAAGAACCGTCATCCCTGTCCGGCAGAGGGTGCAAGGTGTGATCTCCGGCGCGGTATCTGCTGGTGCACCGGGCAATCATCGCTGGGTCAATCACGACACAGCGAGGTGTGCAATGAACCAAGCCGTACGCAAGTTGGGGGCAGTGGGGGTGATGCTGGCCGGGTTGTCGGTAGTGGCACTGGCCCTGGCCCGGCCGCCGGCCCAGGGCGTGGTCGGTGGTACCTGGGACATCGTGGATGGCAGTGGCCAGGTGGTCGGTCGTCTGGACATGGATTGCGATGGCAACGTCTACACGTGGGGTAGCCAGGCCGGGCGTTACGTGACCATCTCCTCTTATCCTTGCCCGCGTTCGTCGTTCTGAACCGGCAGGCCACCTGTGCCTTGCCGGTACGGGTGGCCATCAGGCCGGGGCAGTGACCGGATGAACCCTGGCCCGGTGCCGGGCTGCAGTAGATCGGGCAAGCGCAGGGGCGCCTGCTAGGCTGGCCGGCATGAATGAGCCTGTCCTGGTCCTGCATGGCATCTGGAACCCCGGCAGCTGGATGCTGCCGCTGGTCTGGCGTTTGCGCCAAGCCGGCATTGATGCCCGTCCCTTTGCCTACGACAGCATTGCCGGCGGCCCCGAGCGGGCGGTACCGGCGCTGGTCGAGCGCATCGGCCAGACCGGCGCCGGTGGCCTGGTGGGCTACAGCCTGGGCGGCTTGGTGGCACTGCAGGCCTTGCGCGCCCAGCCCGGCCTGCCGGTGCGCCGTCTGGTCTGCGTGGGGTCGCCGTTGTGCGGCAGCCAGACCGCACGCCAGTTGCAGCAGCTGCGGCTGGGGGCCGTGCTCGGGCGCAGTGGGCACTTTCTGGCACAAGGCCAGCCGGACTGGCAAGGCCCGGTGCGGATCGGCCAGGTGGCCGGCAACTGCGCCCGTGGCGTGGGCCGGCTGCTGGGTGCGCAGGACAGTCAGTCCGATGGTACCGTCGGACTGGCCGAAACCCGCTGGCCGGGCCTGGCTGACCACTGTGTGGTGGCCAGCAGTCATACCGGCCTGCCGTTCAGTGCCCGGGTGGCCGGACAGGTGGCCCATTTCCTGCGCACCGGTGGTTTTTCCCGCGGCGGGCAGGGCATCGCTTGAGCGTGCCGGGGGCGCAAAAACCGTTGTGGCAGCGATCGGGTAGAATCAGCGCTTCCTGTTCCTGCACAAAGTACGGAAATTCCCATGGGTCGTGGTCCTTCCATCGAAGCCCGCAAGAACGCGTCTGACGCGAAGCGTGGCAAGATTTTCACCAAAATCATCCGGGAAATCGGCGTTGCCGCCCGCGGCGGTGGTGGCGACCCCAACAACAACCCGGCCCTGCGTACTGCCATCGACAAGGGCCTGTCCTCGAACATGAGCAAGGACGTGATCGAGCGGGCGATCAAGAAGGCCACCGGCGAGCTGGAAGGGGTGGAATACGAGAACGTGCGTTACGAAGGGTATGCCCCGGGTGGCGTGGCGGTGATCGTTGACTGCCTGACCGACAACCGCGTGCGCACCGTGGCTGACGTGCGCCACGCCTTCAACAAATGCGGCGGCAACATGGGCACCGAAGGCTCGGTGGCCTTCATGTTCAAGAAGCTGGGCGTGATCACCTTTGCTGCCGGCGCCGACGAGGATGCGATCACCGAGGCGGCGATCGAGGCCGGCGCCGATGACATCGTGGTCTACCCCGATGACGGTTCGATTGACGTGGTCACCGCACCGGAGGCCTTCAACGAGGTCAAGGACGCGCTGGCCGCGGCCGGCTTTGTTGCCGACCATGCCGAAGTGACCTACCGCGCCGACAACGACATCAAGGTCGAGGGCGAGGTCGGTGCCCAGGTCAAGAAGATGCTGGACATGCTCGAGGACCTGGACGACGTGCAGAACGTCTACGCCAATGCCGAGCTTGATCCGAGCCTGTACGGCTGACCGATGACGCACGGGCCGGTGGCGACACCGGCCCGCGTCCATTGCACATGACCCGCATCATTGGCATTGACCCCGGCTCGCAGCGTACCGGCGTGGGCATCATCGACGTGGCTGCCGACGGCCGGGTCAGCCCGGTCTGGCATGGCCCGCTGGTGCTGCTGGGCGCTGATGACTTTCCGTTGCGCCTGAAGACCCTTGCCCTGGGCCTGCGCGATCTGGTGGCGCAGTACCGACCGGACGAAGTGGCCATCGAGAAGGTCTTCATGGGCAAGAACGCCGACTCGGCGCTCAAGCTGGGCCAGGCCCGCGGTGCGGCCATCACCACGTTGGTCCTGCATGAGCTGCCGGTGGCCGAATATGCGCCGACCGAGATCAAGCTGGCCGTGGTCGGGCGCGGCGGCGCCGAGAAGACCCAGGTCCAGCACATGGTCTCGCTGATGCTGGGCCTGAGCGGCAAGATCCAGGCCGACGCCGCCGATGCGCTGGCCGTGGCCATTACCCATGCCCACGTCCGCGCCACCGCGCAGCGGCTGGGTGTGAACACGCGCCAGGCCTGGCGCAAGTAAGGAGAACCCTCATGATTGGACGTCTGCGTGGCTTGATTGTGTACAAGGCGCCGCCCTGGTTGATGGTCGATGTCAATGGCGTGGGCTATGAGTTGGAGGCGCCGATGAGCACCTTCTACGACCTGCCCGATGTCGGTCGCGAGGTCACCCTGTCGGTGCACTACGCACAGAAGGAGGACGCTGTGAACCTGTACGGCTTCCTGCGCGAGAACGAGCGCCGCCTGTTCCGTGATGTGCAGAAGGTGTCCGGCATCGGTGCCAAGATCGCCCTGGCCGTGCTGTCAGGCGTCAGCGTGGAGGCCTTTGGCCAGCTCATTGCCCATGGCGATGTCACCGCGCTGACCAAGATTCCGGGCATCGGCAAGAAGACCGCCGAGCGCATGGTGCTGGAGCTGCGTGACAAGGCCGGCAACTTTGTGGGTGCCGGTGGTGCGGCCGGCCCGCAGCTGGCTGCCGCTCCGGGCCAGGACCCGGTGGGCGAGGCCACCGTGGCGCTGCAGCAGCTGGGTTACAAGCCGGCCGAGGCGGCGAAGATGGCCCGCGATGCCGCCGGCGACGGCGACGATGTGGCAGTGGTCATCCGCAAGGCGCTGCAGTCGGCACTGCGCTGAGCGCCCTGCCGTTTTTTTCACTTCCTCTTGCATAGGCTCGGCACCATGTCGAACCCCGCCACTACCGATTCCCATGGCCAGCACAAGGCCGGTCTGCCCCTGATCATCGCTGCCATCGGGGTGGTCTTCGGCGATATCGGCACCAGCCCGCTGTACACACTCAAGGAAGCCTTTTCCGAGCACTACGGCCTGGTCAACAACCATGACACGGTGCTGGGCGTGCTGTCGCTGGCGTTCTGGGCGTTGATGCTGGTGGTCACCCTGAAATACGTGACCATCATCATGCGCGCCGACAACGAGGGCGAGGGCGGCATCATGGCCCTGATGACCCTGGCCCAGCGCACCCTGCGCAATGGTTCGCGCAGTGCCTATGTGGTTGGCATCCTGGGCATCTTCGGGGCCTCGCTGTTCTTCGGTGACGGGGTGATCACCCCGGCCATTTCGGTGCTCGGGGCGGTGGAGGGGCTGGAGGTGGCCGCGCCCGGGCTCAAACCGTTCGTGCTGCCGATCACCATCGCGGTGCTGCTGTGCGTGTTTGCCGCCCAGCGCTTCGGCACCGAGAAGGTGGGCCGGGTGTTCGGCCCGATCACCACCCTGTGGTTCCTGTCGCTGGCAGCCGTGGGCCTGTGGAACCTGGTAGCCGAGCCAGAGGTGCTCAAGGCCTTCAACCCCTTGTGGGCAGCACGTTTTTTTGCCGAACACAGCTGGCAGGGGATCTTCATCCTCGGCGCGGTGGTGCTGGCGGTCACCGGCGGCGAGGCGCTGTATGCGGACATGGGGCACTTCGGTGCACCGCCGATCCGCCATGCCTGGTACTTTTTCGTGCTGCCCTGCCTGGTACTCAACTACCTGGGGCAGGGGGCGCTGGTGCTGGCCCATCCGGAGGCGGTGGCCAACCCGTTCTACCAGGCGGTGCCGGGCTGGGCGCTGTACCCGATGATCGTGCTGGCCACGATGGCGGCGGTGATTGCCAGCCAGTCGGTGATCACCGGTGCGTTTTCGGTCTCGCGCCAGGCCATGCAGCTGGGGTACATCCCGCGCATGCGGATCAAGCACACCTCGCGTGACACCATCGGCCAGATCTACATCCCGGGCATCAACTGGGGCCTGGCGATCATGGTCATTGGCCTGGTGCTGGCTTTCCGCTCCTCGTCCAACCTGGCCGTGGCCTATGGCATTTCGGTGTCGGCCACCATGCTCATCGACACCCTGCTGCTGGCCCTGGTCGCGCGCAGCCTGTGGCCGCGTGCGCGCGGCTGGATCCTCGCCCTGTGTGTGCCGTTCTTCCTGATCGACCTGGCCTTTGTCATCGCCAACGGTGCCAAGCTGGCCCAGGGTGCCTGGTTCCCGGTGGTGCTGGGCATCGTGTTGTTCACCCTGATGCGTACCTGGCGCCGTGGTCGCGAGCTGTTGTCCGAAGAAGTGGCGCGTGACGGCCTGCCGGTGGCGACCTTCATCCCGGCGCTGATGATCTCCCCGCCGGTGCGGGTGCCGGGCACGGCGATCTTCCTGACCGCCGACCTGGGCACCACGCCGCAGGCGATGCTGCACAACCTCAAGCACAACAAGGTGCTGCACGAGCGCAACGTCTTCCTGCATGTGCAGACCCTGCAGGTGCCCTATGTCACCCGTGGCCGGCGGATCACGGTGACCACCCTGGGCGATGGTTTCCATGCCCTGGTGCTGCGGTTTGGCTTCATGGAGAACCCGGATGTGCCAGCGGCGCTGGAACAGTTCTGCCTGGCCGGGCAGATCAACTTCGACGCCATGGATACCACCTACTTCGCCAGCCGCGAAACCATCGTTTCCAGCGCCAAGCAGGGCATGCCGGTATGGCGTGACAAGCTGTTTGCCTTCATGCACCGTAATGCGGCGCCGGCCTCGGGCTTTTTCCGCATTCCGGGCAACCGGTTGGTTGAACTCGGGGCACAGGTGGAAATCTGAGCAGTCGCACCGGATGCGATGCACACAGCGCATAATGCTGCCATGACCGAACACCGCATCATCGGCGCCGGCGCGACCCGTGAAGACGAGGCCGCCGACGCCAGCATCCGCCCCAAACGTCTGCACGAGTACCTCGGCCAGCAGCCGGTGCGCGAGCAGATGGAAATCTACATCCAGGCCGCCAAGCACCGCGGCGACGCCTTGGATCACGTGCTGATCTTCGGCCCGCCGGGGCTGGGCAAGACCACCCTGAGCCAGGTCATTGCCAACGAGCTTGGGGTGGCCCTGCGCATGACCTCCGGCCCGGTGATCGAGAAGGCCGGGGACCTGGCCGCGTTGCTGACCAACCTGCAGCCGCACGACGTGCTGTTCATCGACGAGATCCACCGCATGTCGCCGGTGGTGGAGGAGGTGCTCTATCCGGCGATGGAGGATTTCCAGATCGACATCATGATCGGCGAGGGGCCGGCGGCGCGTTCGATCAAGATCGACCTGCCGCCGTTCACCCTGATCGGTGCGACCACCCGTGCCGGCCTGCTCACCGCACCACTGCGTGACCGTTTCGGCATCGTGCAGCGGCTGGAGTTCTATTCGGCCGACGAGCTGACCCGCATCGTCAGCCGCTCGGCGCAGATCCTGGGCATCCATTGCGACGCCGATGGCGCGGTCGAGATCGCCCGCCGTTCGCGTGGCACCCCGCGTATCGCCAACCGGCTGTTGAGGCGCGTGCGCGACTACGCCCAGGTCAAGGCCGATGGCCGCATCGACGGGGCCGTGGCGCAGGCGGCGATGTCCATGCTCAAGGTCGACCCGCAGGGTTTTGACGAGCTGGACCGGCGGGTGCTGCATACCCTGATCGACTATTTCGACGGCGGCCCGGTGGGCATCGAGTCAATGGCCGCGGCGCTGAGCGAGGAGCGCGGCACGCTGGAGGATGTGGTCGAGCCGTTCCTGATCCAGCAGGGTTTCCTGGTACGCACCGCGCGCGGGCGCATGGCCACCCAGAAGGCCTGGCGCCACCTTGGCCTGAAACCGAAAAACCCGCCGGCCGACCTGTTCGCCGCCGGCATGGAGTCTTTTGATGTCGATTGAACAACCGTTCATCTGGCCGACCCGGGTTTACTGGGAAGATACCGACGCTGGCGGCGTGGTCTACCACGCGCGCTATGTGGCTTTCATGGAGCGGGCGCGCAGTGAATGGATGCGCGCCCTGGGCTGGGGCCAGGAGGCCATGCGTACCGGTGGAGGTCAGGTGTTCGTCGTGCGTGCGATGAGCCTGGATTTCCACAAGCCGGCACGGCTGGATGACTGCCTGCAGGTCAGCGTGGAGCTGACCCAGTGCCGTCGCGCCAGCCTGGTGATGGCCCAGCAGGTACGCCGCGATGGGCAGCTGCTGGCCAGTGCCACGGTGCGCCTGGCGGCGGTGGGCGCGGCGGATTTCCGCCCGCAGCCGATCGATGCACAGATGTTGTCCATTTTTGAACCACTACAAGTCCAACACGAATCACTGAGGAACAAGGGATGATCGCAACGCTTTCGGCACTGCCGGCCACCGTGGTGCAAGCACTGCCCGAAGAGGTGGTCACTGCGGCCGCAGACACCGCTGCAGCCGGCGCTCATCAGGGCATCAACTACCTTTCGCTGATGGTCAAGGCCAGCCTGCCGGTGCAGCTGATCGTGCTGTTGCTGCTGGTCGGCTCGCTGATGAGCTGGGTGATCATCTTCCGCAAGCAGCGCGCATTGAAGCTGGCCAACCAGGCCGCTGACGAGTTCGAGAACCGTTTCTGGTCCGGTGCAGACCTGGGCAAGCTGTACAGCGCGGCCAGTGACCGCAACCGTGCGGTGGAGGGCCTGGAGGCGATTTTCGAGGCTGGCTACCGCGAATACACCCGTCTGCGTGGCCGCGGCAAGCTCGATGTGCGCACCCAGCTGGAAGGCGCGCAGCGTGCCATGCGCACCAGCTACACCCGCGAGGTCGATGTGCTGGAGCGCAACCTGGAAACCCTGGCCAATATCGGCTCGACCGCCCCCTACGTGGGCCTGGTCGGTACCGTGTTCGGCATCATGGTGACCATGCACGACATGATCAACAGCGGTGAATCGGCCGGTATTGCCGCTGTCGCGCCGGGCATTTCCGAAGCCCTGTTCGCCACCGCGATCGGCCTGTTCGTGGCCATCCCGGCCTCCTGGGCCTACAACCGCTTCACCACGCGTCTGGAACGGCTGTCGCTGCGCTATGAAACCTTCGCCGAAGAGTTCAGCTCGATCCTGCAGCGCCAGTCTGTCAGCGAAGATTGACCCAGCGCCGGAGACCTGCCCATGACCACTTCGGTCTTCAACCGGCGCAAGCGCCGCAAGCTCAAGAGCGACATCAACGTGGTGCCCTACATCGACGTGATGCTGGTGCTGCTGATCATCTTCATGGTGACCACGCCGCTGCTCAACCTTACCGTCACCGCCGATGTCGAGCTGCCGCAGTCCAGCGCCCGTGCGCTGGAAACCAAGAGTGACCCGCTGATCGTCACCGTGCGCAGTGATGGCCAGCTGGCCCTGCAGCTGCCCAAGGACAAGCCGCAGGCGATGGAGCCGGCCGAGCTGGAGGCCCGCCTGGCTGCCTTGGTGGCCCAGGACAAGCAGCTGCGGGTGGTGGTCGGTGCCGATCGCCAGGTTCCCTATGAAAAGGTCATCGTGGCCATGGACGCGCTCAAGCGTGCCAAGGTCGAGAAGGTGGGCCTGGTAACCGAATCGGGCGGCAATGCACGCTGACCTTCCTCCGTTGCCGTCTTCGCACAGCCACTCCCTGGGCCGCGATCTGGTCCTGGCCATTGGTGTGCATCTGTTGCTGCTGCTGGTTTTCGTGCTGGCCTGGTGGTGGTCACCCCAGCGCCATGTCGAGCCGGCTGCCGGTGATCCACTGGAGGCCTCACTGGAGGTTTCTGCCAGCGAGGCTTCTGCTGCGCGCCGTGCACTGGCCGCTTCGGAGAAGCTGGAACAGCTGCCGCCCCCGGTAGCCGAGCCGGCGCCATTGCCCGAGCCGGTGGAAACTGCCGAACAGGATACGGTGCCGCCGCCGCAGCCCGAACCCGAGCCCAGGCCGATGGATGCGCCCACGCCGGTGCAGCACAACGCCCAGCAGCGTGTGGCCCAGCCTGACACCGTGGATCAGGAGCGGGTCAGTGCGCTGGCCATTGCCGAGCAGAAAGCACGCCAGGAGCAGGAGGCCAGGCGCCGCCAGGAGCAGATCGACCTGACCGAGCGCAAGCGGGTGGAAGAGGCCGAGCAGCGTCGCCGGCTGGCCGCACAGCAGGCCGAGGAGCGGGAGAAGAAACTGGCCGACGAGCGCCGGCAGGCGGCCGAGCAGGCCGAGCGCCAGCAGCGGCTGGCCCAGATCCGGCGCCAGCGCGAGCAGGCCCAGCGTGAGGCCGAAGCGGCCGAAGCCCGGCTCAAGCAGCTGGCCCAGGCGCGTGCCCAGGCGGCCTCGAGCAATGCCGCCAGCAATGCGCCGAGCACTCCCCGTGCCGGGTCCGGTGGCACCAATGAGGATCTGACTGCAAGGTACGTTGCTGCCGTCCAGCAGGCTGTGCTCAACCAGTGGATACGCCCGGAGAGTATTCCAGTGGGTCAGCGCTGCCGGCTGACCATCCGCCAGCTGCCTGGAGGGGAGGTGCCCGACGGCGGCGTCACCTTCAGCAGTGGCTGCCCGTACGACGAGGCCGGGCGGCGCTCGGTGGAGGCGGCCATTTTGCGCGCCCAGCCCTTGCCGTACCGTGGTTTTGAGTCGGTGTTCCAGCGGACCCTGAACTTCAACTTCGAGGCAAAGGATCGTTGATTCCACTGGAAGTGTGATGGAAGCTGCAACTTCACGCGGCTTGGTTCATGATTGCCTGATTGTTAAGTCGTCCCCTGTTATGCCTTCTGGCTCCCCAAGAGCGGATCGAGTGCTGAAAATGAAAATGCCCCGCTGGCTTGCTGTTGTTGCTCTTTTGCTGCTCCCCCTTGCTGCGTTTGCGCAGCAGCGCGGGTTGGAAATCGATATCGTCGGTGGCAATGCCTCGGCCCTGCCGATCACCGTGGTGCCGATGCCGTACGAAGGGGCTACCCCGCCATCCACCGATGTGGCCGCGGTGGTGCGCGCCGATCTGGACCGCTCCGGCCAGTTCCGTACCCTGCCCGAAGCCCAGATGATCGAGCGCCCGGTACGTGGCAGCGAGGTCAACTACGCCACCTGGCGCGCCCTGAAGCAGGATTACCTGGTGATCGGCCGGGTGCTCGATGCCGGTGCCGGTGCCTACCGGGTCGAGTACGAGCTGTACGACGTGGCCCGCGCCGAGCGTCTGCTCGGCCTGGCGATGACCGCGCGCAGCAGTGCCATGCGCGATGTCGCCCACCAGATGGCCGATGCCATCTACGAAAAGATCACCGGCGTACGCGGGGCTTTTTGGACCCGTATTGCCTATGTCACCGCCACCGGCAGTGGCGATTCCATGCGTTATGCGTTGATGGTGGCCGACTCCGATGGTTACAACCCGCAGAACATCGTGCGCTCGGCCGAGCCGCTGCTGTCGCCGGCGTGGAGCCCGGATGGCCGCAAGCTGGCCTATGTCAGCTTCGAGCGCGGTAATTCGGCCATCTACATCCAGGATATCGCCACCGGTGCGCGTGAGCCGCTCACCACCTTCCGCGGGGTGAATGCTTCGCCGTCGTTCTCACCAGATGGCAGCAAGCTGGCGATGTCGCTGTCGCGTTCGGGCAATCCTGAAATCTATGTGATGGACCTGGCCAGCAAGGGGCTGACCCAGCTGACCAACCATTTTTCCATCGACACCGAGCCACGTTTCAGTGCCGACGGCAGCACCGTGTACTTCACCTCTGACCGTAGTGGCCGGCCGCAGATCTACCAGGTGCCCGTCAGTGGTGGCACCGCGACCCGGGTGACCTACCAGGGCAACTACAACGCCACCGCTTCGGTGTCGTTTGACGACAAGAAGATTGCCGTGGCCCAGGGCAGTGGCAACACCTACCGCATTGCGGTGATGGACCGCAGCCTGGGCAGCCCGCGCTGGAGCACCCTGTCGCCGGGCTCGCTGGATGAATCACCCAGTTTTGCCCCCAATGCCAGCATGCTGCTGTACGCCGCCCGTGAGGGCCGTCGCGGTGTGCTGTATGCCATTTCTGCCGATGGGCGCGTTCGGCAGCGGTTGGTCCTGGCCGATGGCGATGTCCGCGAACCGGCTTGGTCTCCCTACCGGAATCCGCGCTAAATAAGTGTTAATATTTTTGTTCCATTAACCCCATCTCATCTGGCTAGGAGCCTGAGGTAAACCATGAACAAGTCCACTCGCGTTCTGCTTGTTTCGTTGATGTCTGTTGCCGTGCTGGCTGGCTGCTCCAAGAAGGTCAAGGAAGAGCCGGCACCGGTTGCTCCGCCGCCGACCCAGACCACCCCGACCACTCCGCCGGTGGCTACCGGCTATGGCCCGAACGATCTGGACACCGATGCCTGCCTGCGCCAGCGCGTGGTCTACTTCGACCTGGACCAGGACGCCCTGAAGCCGGAATTCCAGGCCATCATGTCCTGCCACGCCAAGTACCTGCGCGACCGTCCGTCCTCGCGCATCACCCTGCAGGGCCATGCTGACGAGCGCGGTTCGCGTGCCTACAACCAGGGCCTGGGCGAGCGTCGTGGCAATGCCGTGAACTCCGCTCTGCAGGCCGCTGGTGGTTCGGCTTCGCAGCTGACTGTGGTTTCCTACGGTGAAGAGCGTCCGGTCTGCACCGATTCGGGCGAAGCCTGCTGGGCGCAGAACCGTCGCGTCGAAATCGTTTACACCGCCAAGTAAGCGATGAAGCAGCGGATTATTTCGCTGATGCTTGCAGCGGCCTTCATGGCCGCTGCACCGGCGCAGGCCCAACGGGCCTCGCTGGGTGATCGCGTGGCCAGCCTGGAGCAGCAACTGCTCAACACCCAGGCCAACACTGACATGCTCAACCAGTTGCAGCAGCTGCGTTCGCAACTGACCGAGATGCAGGGCGCGATCGAGCAACTCCAGCACGAGAACGAGCAGCTCAAGCAGCTCAACCGGGCCCAGTTCCTGGACCTGGACGGGCGTCTGGAGCGTATCGAGGGCGGCGGCAGTACCGTTCCGGCCGCGGCACCGACGGCAGCGGCTCCGGCCGCTGCACCGGTTGCCAGCGAACGCGCGCCGACGGTGCGCGGCGATGCGGGGGCGATGGCGGCCACGCGCGATGAGCGCACCGCCTACAACGTGGCCTTTGATGCCCTCAAGGCAGGCCGTCACGCCGATGCCACCGAATATTTCCTGAGTTTCCTCGAGCTGTACCCTGGCGGGGTGTATGCACCCAACGCCTTGTACTGGCTGGGGGAAAGTCATTACGTGGCCGGACAGTACGGCCCGGCACGCGAACAGTTCGAAAAGTTGCTGTTGCAGTACCCGACCCATGACAAGGCCGCCGGTGCCTTGCTCAAGATCGGCCTGTCGCAGCAGGCTGCCGGCGACCTCGCTGCAGCCGAAACCACCCTTGGTCAGGTTGGCCAGCGCTATCCCGGCAGCGATGCGGCCGTGATTGCCCGTGACCGCCTGCGTTCATTGCAATTGGGTCAACACAGCCTGCGCTGAACATCGCGCGCTGCCCCGTTGCCCAGGCCGGCCTCAGTGCCGGCCTTATCGTTTATCAGGATGTCCCCATGCAAACGGCCGATGCCTTTGCCCAGCCCAGCCAGATCGAACAATCGCCGCTGTCGCGCCTGAAAATCACCGAGATCTTCCTTTCCCTGCAGGGCGAGGCCGACACCATCGGCTGGCCGACGGTGTTCGTGCGCCTGACCGGTTGCCCGCTGCGTTGCAGCTATTGCGACACCGCCTATGCCTTCCACGGCGGGCAGTGGCGCGAGATCGAGGACATCGTTGCCGAGGTGTTGGGCCATGGCGTGCGCCATGTGTGCGTGACCGGTGGCGAGCCGCTGGCGCAGAAGCGCTGCCTGGCGCTGCTGGGCAAGCTGTGTGATGCCGGTCTGTCGGTATCGCTGGAAACCTCCGGTGCGCTGGACATTGCCGCGGTGGATGCCCGGGTCAGCCGGGTGGTCGATGTGAAGACGCCGGATTCCGGCGAGGTTGCCCGCAACCGCGCGGAAAACCTTGACCTGCTTACCGCCCACGACCAGCTCAAGTTCGTGATCTGCTCACGCAGCGACTTTGAATGGGCGCGCGACATGGTGCTGCAGCAGGGCCTGCACCAGCGCACCATGGTGCTGTTCTCGCCGAGCAAGGATCAGGTGTCGCCGCGCCAGCTGGCCGACTGGATCGTGGCCGAACGCCTTCCCGTACGTTTCCAGATGCAGCTGCACAAGCTGTTGTGGAATGACGAACCCGGCCGTTGAGCCGGACCAGTGCCGGCGCGGGACAGCGTGCTGGTCGCAACCTTCAACCGGAAACTGAAAGATGAAAAAAGCAGTCGTGCTGCTTTCCGGCGGCATGGATTCGGCCGCCGTGGTAGCCATCGCCCGTGAACAGGGCTTCGCCGTGCATGCCCTGAGCGTGCGTTATGGCCAGCGCCACACCTCCGAACTGGATGCTGCTGTACGCGTGGCCGACGCTCTGGGCGTGGTCGAACACAAGGTCGTGGATGTGGACCTGCGCAGTATCGGTGGCTCGGCCCTGACCGCCGACATCGAGGTGCCAGAGGCGGGTGGAGCCGGCATCCCGGTGACCTATGTGCCGGCGCGCAACACCATCATGCTGTCGCTGGCGCTGGGCTGGGCCGAGGTGCTGGGGGCGGCGGACATCTTCTGCGGGGTCAACGCCGTGGACTACTCCGGCTACCCGGATTGCCGCCCGGAGTTCGTCGCCGCCTTCCAGGCGCTGGCCAACCTGGCCACCAAGGCTGGGGTGGAAGGCGCGGGTATCCGTGTGCATGCGCCGCTGCAGTTTCTGAGCAAGGCGCAGATTGCCGCCGAGGGTGCGCGCCTGGGCGTGGACTTCGCGCTGACCGTTTCCTGCTACAGCGCCGATTCCCAGGGCCGTGCCTGCGGTCAATGTGATGCCTGCCGTCTGCGTGCGGACGGCTTCGCCGCTGCCGGCCTGGCCGATCCAACCCAGTACACCTGAGGTCTTCGCAACAGGCCGGTATTGGTGTAAGATTTGCCCTCGGCTTTTCAACAGTCGAAGGCTGCAACGGGCCGTTAGCTCAGTCGGTAGAGCAGAAGACTTTTAATCTTTTGGTCGATGGTTCGAATCCATCACGGCCCACCATTGCACCCACATCAAAAGCTGCCGCGAGGCGGCTTTTTTGTTGTCGCCCGTAGCCCCTGTCCGGCTGAAGGTCCGCAGCTTTGCCCAGCTTTGTACTAGGCTATGCAGCCGGGGCGTAAACGTAAGATTGGCGGGGATGCGATGAGCGAGGGTGCGACAGCGGCGGTTGGCAACCCACTGGTTACCCAGTTGCTGCATGCCTGGCAGCAAGGCGACCTGTCTGCCCGCGACCAGGCGGTGGAGGCGATGTATGCCGAGTTGCTGGCCCTGGCGCGGCAGCGTTACGGGCGGCAGGAGCAGCAGACCTTGCAGCCGGCGGTGCTGGTCAATGAATCGCTGTTGCGCCTGATCGCCACCAGCCCCGCCTACAAGGACCGCGGGCATTTTGTTGCGGTGGCCATGCTCAAGATGCGCTCGGTGCTGGTGGACCACCTGCGCGCGCAATCGGCCGACAAGCGTGGTGGCCAGTACCGGCAGCAGGTCACCTTGTCCCTGCTTGATGATGGCCAACCGGTGGATGACGCCCTGGCCGAAGTGCTGAGCCTGCACCAGGGGCTGGACCAACTGGCCCAGGCTGACCGCCGGGTGGCCAATGTGCTGGAGTTGACCTATTTCGCCGGCATGGACCGCAATGAGATTGCCGTGCTGCTGGAAATTTCCGTGCCCACGGTAGACCGTGACCTGCGTTTTGGCCGGGCCTGGCTCAACGACTTCCTGAGCCGCTGAACGCCTGTGTCGCTGTCAGGGCTGCGCCGGGGTGGCTCAACCCTGCTCGCAGACCACTTCAACGATGCGCTGGCCGTAACGGGCCAGCTTGCTGCCGCCGATGCCGCCGACCCGGCCCAGCGCGGCCACGCTGGTCGGGCGCTGCTCGGCAATGCTGCGCAAGGTGGAGTCGTGCAGGATCACATAAGCCGGCACGCCCTGTTCCTGGGCCAGTTCGCGGCGCAGCCCGCGCAGGGCATTGAACAGGTCAAGGTCAGCTGGCAGCACGGACAGCCCGGTGCGCTGTTCGTCGCGGCTGCGCGGCATGCGTGCGGCGCTGTCGCGGCGCATTTGCACCTGGCGCTGGCCGCTGAGCACCTGGCGGCTGGCCTCGGTCAGGCGCAGCGCGCCGTACTGGCTGGCATCCACGCTGAGCAGGCCGGCGGCCACCAGCTGACGGAACACGCTGCGCCAGGCACGCTCGTCCAGGTCATTGCCGATGGCGAAGGTGGACAGTTGCTGGTGGCCGGCCGCGTTGACCTTGTCGGTGGCCTTGCCGCGCAGGATGTCGATCAGGTGGGTGGCGCCGTAACGCTGGCCGGCACGGTAGGCGCAGGACAGGGCCTTTTGTGCCGGCACCGTGGCATCCCAGCTGGCCGGCGGAGTGGTGCAGTTGTCGCAATTGCCGCAGGGTTGCGGGTAATCCTCGCCGAAACCGGCCAGCAGCACCTGGCGCCGGCACTGAAGCGATTCGCAGTAGCCGAGCAGGTGGTCCAGTTTGGCGCGCTCCAGCTGCTTGCGCTCCTCGGCAGCCTCGCCCTGTTCGATCATCTGCTTGAGCAGGATCACATCACCCAGGCCATAGCACAGCCAGGCTTCCGACGGCTCGCCGTCACGCCCGGCACGGCCGGTTTCCTGGTAGTAGCCCTCCATCGATTTGGGCAGGTCGGTATGGGCGACAAAGCGCACGTCGGGCTTGTCAATGCCCATGCCGAAGGCAATCGTGGCGCACATCACGATGCCGTCCTCGTGCAGGAAACGGCGCTGGTTGGCCGCGCGTACCTCGGCTGGCATGCCGGCGTGGTAGGGCAGGGCATTGAAGCCCTTGTCGGCCAGGAAGGCGGCCGTTTCCTCGACCTTGCGCCGGGACAGGCAGTAGACAATGCCGGCCTGGCCACGGTGGCCGCGCAAAAAATCCAGCAGCTGGCTTTTGGCATTGTCCTTCTGCACCACGGTGTAGCGGATGTTGGGGCGGTCGAAGGAGGAGACGAACCAGCGTGCATTCTCCAGCTGCAGGCGCTCGGCGATCTCGCGCTGGGTCGGCGGGTCGGCGGTGGCGGTCAGGGCGATGCGCGGCACCTGCGGCCAGCGCTGGTGCAGCACGGTGAGCTGGCGGTACTCCGGGCGGAAGTCGTGCCCCCATTGCGACACGCAATGGGCCTCGTCGATGGCAAACAACGAGATCGGGGCGCGGTCCAGCAGCGACAGCGTACGCGCACCGAGCAGGCGCTCCGGGGCGATGTAGAGCATGTCCAGCTCACCGGCGAGCAGGGCGCGCTCGATGCGCAGGGCCTCGCCGGCCTCCAGGGTGGAGTTCAGGTACTCGGCCTGCAGGCCAAGCTGGCGCAAGGCCTCCACTTGGTCCTGCATCAGCGCGATCAGCGGCGAGATGATGATGCCGGTGCCCTGGCGTACCAGGGCCGGGATCTGGTAGCACAGCGACTTGCCGCCACCGGTGGGCATCAGCACCAGGGCGTCATTGCCGGCAGTGAGGTGGCGGACGATCTCGCCCTGGTGGCCACGGAAGTCCGCGTGGCCGAATACGTCGCGCAGGGCGCCCAAACATGGATCGTGCATGGCCACAGGATACCGCCTGGTGGCCTGCTGGACGCCGAACCGGCAACAAAAACGCCCGGTCATGTCGGCCGGGCGTGGTGTCCAATGCTTGAGTGTGGCGCTTACTGCAGCAGCGAACGCAGCATCCAGGCGTATTTTTCGTGGATCTGCAGGCGCTGGGTCAGCAGGTCCTCGGACGGGGCATCGTCGGCATCATCGGCAATGTCCAGCACCCGGCGGGCGGTGCGGCACACCGCCTCGTGGCCGGCGACCAGGTCGGCCACCATGGTGCGCCAGTCGCTGCTGTCGCCCGGTACGGTTTCCTCGATCGAGGCCAGGGCGACGAACTCGCGGTAGGAGCCCGGCGCCTTGAAGCCCAGAGCGCGGATGCGCTCGGCAATCTCGTCCAGTGCGGTCCACTGCTCGGTGTACTGGTCCATGAACATCGCATGCAGCGAATTGAACATCGAGCCGGTGACATTCCAGTGGTAGTTGTGGGTCTTCAGGTACAGGGTGTAGGCATCGGCGAGAAAGTGCGACAGACCATCGGCGATCTTCTCGCGCTCGGCCGTGCTGATGCCGATGTTGATGGCCGGCACGCTGGCCACCGGCGCCGGCTTGATGGCTGCCTTGGCCGGCGTGGGAGCCTTTGCCGGCTTGCCGGCCTTCTCGCTGGCCTGCTGCTGGCCAGCCTTGTCGACCTTGATGGCCTTGTCT
>JBJEWP010000096.1:24453-47894 GCA_051885115.1 Stenotrophomonas sp.
GGCCTTCTCGCTGGCCTGCTGCTGGCCAGCCTTGTCGACCTTGATGGCCTTGTCTGCTTTGTTCTTTGCCATGGGTTCCTCTCTGCTCACGTGGTTGCGGTCACAATAGACAATCCAGACGCGGTTGCGTCATGCAAGATTCGCTGGTTGTCCATTGATGAGTGCTATTGAAAAGGAAGGGGGCGCGCGTCTGCGTGCACGGCGGGCTGCCATTGATACGGCGATGAGCCGGGATCGAGGGCGCTTGCTCGGGCTATGGTCGCGCTGGAATGCCCAGCAGGGCAAGCCCGAACTGGAGCAGGCCTTTGAACAGGCGCTGGCAGCGTCGGCGGCGCAATGCGCGCAGCGGCTGGCCAGTGCCCCGGCCATCACCCTGGATACCGCCCTGCCGATTGCCCGCGAGGGCGAGCGCATCATCGAGCTGATCCGCACCCACCAGGTGGTGGTGATTGCCGGCGAGACCGGCTCGGGCAAGACCACCCAACTGCCCAAATTGTGCCTGGCCGCCGGGCGCGGTGCTGCCGGCATGATCGGCTGCACCCAGCCGCGGCGGATTGCCGCCCGCGCGGTGGCCACCCGGGTGGCGCAGGAGCTGGGCAGCGAGCTGGGCAGCGTGGTCGGTTACCAGGTGCGTTTCACCGACAAGGTCTCCGATGCCTCGCGCATCAAGTTCATGACCGATGGCATCCTGCTGGCCGAGATTGCGTCGGACCGCTGGCTCAGCCGCTACGACACGATCATCGTCGACGAGGCGCACGAGCGCAGCCTGAACATCGACTTCCTGCTCGGCTACCTGAAGACCCTGCTGCGCAAGCGTCCGGACCTGAAGCTGATCGTGACCTCGGCCACCATCGACACCGGCCGTTTTGCCGCCCACTTCGACGATGCCCCGGTGGTCAGCGTGGAAGGGCGTACCTTCCCGGTGGAAGTGCGTTACCGGCCGTTGGAGGGCGAGGGCGAACAGGCCGGCGAGCGCACCATTGGCGAGGGCATCGTGGCCGCGGTGGATGAAATCACCAGCCACGAGGCACGTGGCGACATCCTGATCTTCCTGCCCGGGGAGCGCGAGATCCGCGAAACCCACCAGCTGCTGGAAAAACGCAAATACCGCGCCACCGAGGTGCTGCCGCTGTATGCGCGGCTGTCGGTGGCCGACCAGGACCGGGTGTTCAACCCGCAGGGTGGACGGCGCATCGTGCTGGCCACCAACGTGGCCGAAACCTCGCTCACCGTGCCGCGCATCCGTTACGTGATCGACCCCGGCCAGGCCCGCATCAAACGCTACAGCCCGCGCCAGAAGCTGGACCGGCTGCATATCGAGGACATTTCGCAGGCCAGCGCCAACCAGCGCAAGGGCCGCTGCGGCCGTGTCGCCGAGGGCGTGTGTGTGCGCCTGTATGCCGAGTCCGATTTCCTGGCCCGGGCGGAGTTCACCGACCCGGAAATCCGCCGCTCCTCGCTGGCCGGGGTGATCCTGCGCATGCTCCAGCTGGGGCTGGGCAAGATCGAGGATTTCCCGTTCCTGGAGCCGCCCGACGAGCGCGCCATCGCCGATGGCTGGCAGCAGCTGGCCGAGCTGGGCGCGGTGGACGAGCAACGCCGGCTCACTGCGATTGGCAAGCAGATGGCGCGCCTGCCGGTGGACGTCAAACTGGCGCGCATGCTGGTGGCTGCGCACAAGCACGACTGCCTGGCACCGATGATCACCATTGCCGCCTTCCTCGGTATCCAGGACCCGCGCGAGCGCCCGCCCGAAGCGCGTGAGGCGGCCGACAACGCCCATGCCCAGTTTGCCGATGGACGCTCGGAATTCGTCGGCATCCTGCGCCTGTGGGATGGCTACCGGCGCGCCCACCTGGAGCTGACCCAGAGCAAGCTGCGTGACTGGTGCGGGCGCAACTTCCTGGCCTTCCTGCGCATGCGCGAATGGCGCGAGCTGCACCGCCAGCTCAAGCTGCTGTGCGCCGAACTGGGCTGGAATGCCGATGCCGGTGGCAGCGCCGAGACCGCCCTGCTCAGTGCGCCGGCAAAGCTGGTGGACACTGGCCGCGATGGCGGCGGCAAGGACAACCAGAAGGCTATCCGCGCCCGCCACGGCGAGCAGCACCGTGCCAACCGCTTGGCCCGTGAGGGCAAGGCCACCCTGGCCAGCGCACTGCCGTCGGTGACCGTCAAACCGGCGGCGGCCGCAGCTGCTGTGCCGGCTGCCGTGCTTGAGGGCGTAACCGACAAGATGCGGGCGGCCGCGTATCAGGCGCTGCACCGGGCGCTGATCGCCGGCCTGCCCACCCAGGTCGGTCAGCGCACCGAGAAGGGCGATTACCAGGCCCCGCGCCAGCGCCGCTTCGCGCTGTTCCCCGGTTCGGCGCTGGCCAGGCGCCCGCCGGCCTGGGTGCTCAGCGCCACCCTGCTCGATACCCAGAAGGTCTGGGGCCTGAGCAATGCGGCCATCGAGCCGGACTGGGTGATCGAGGAAATCCCGCACCTGCTGGCACGCAAGCATTTCGATGCGCACTGGGCGCGCTCGCGCGGCCAGGTGGTGGCCAATGAGCAGATCAGCCTGTTCGGCCTGGTACTGGCGCCGAAAAAGCCGGTCAACTATGGCCCGATCGACCCACCCGGCGCGCATGACATCTTCGTCCGCCAGGCGCTGGTGCCGGGCGAGATCAATACCCGCGCCGGCTTTGTCGCCGACAACCTGAAGACCCTGGAAAAGGCCCGCGAGGAAGAGGCCAAACTGCGCCGCGCCGGCATTGTTGCCGACGAGGGCTGGCAGGCCCGTTGGTACCTGGACCGGGTGCCCGGGCCAATCCATTCGTCCGCCCAGCTCGATACCTGGTGGAAGGGGTTGGATGCGGACAAGCGCCGTGGTTTGTTCTGGTCACAGGCCGAGCTGCTGCCCGGGGAGGGCAGCCAGGCTGACCTCTACCCGAAATACCTGGCCCTGGGCGATGCGCGGCTGCCGCTGCACTACCGTTTCGAGCCGGGCAGCGAGGATGACGGCGTCACCCTGGATGTGCCGTTGCACCTGCTCGGCGCGCTGGATGTGGCGAGGCTGACCTGGCTGACCCCGGGCTTTGTTGCCGACAAGGCCGCGGCGCTGATCCGTTCGCTGCCCAAGGCCATGCGGCGCAACTATGTGCCAGCACCGGATTTTGCCCGCGCCTTCTTCGAGGCCTGGCCGCAGCCGTCGGCCGATGCCATCACCGGCGAGCTGGCGCGCTTCTTGTCCAAGGCCACCGGGGCCAGCGTGGCAGCCACCGACTTCGAGCCGGACAGCATCGAGCCACACTTGCAGATGAATTACCGCCTGCGCGATGAGCAGGGCAAGGTGCTGGCCCAGGGGCGTGACCTGGAGGCGCTGCGTGCGCGTTTTGGCGAGCGCGCCGGGCAAGCGTTTGCGGTACGTGCCGGGCGTGCCCTGGCAGCAGAAGGACTGAATGTGTTTCCCACCACTCCCATTCCATTGCAGGTGCCCGGCGAGGCCGGCGTGCCGGCCTACCCGGCCTTGGTCGATACCGGTGACAGCGCCGCCCTGCGCATCTTCCCCGACCGCGGGCAGGCGGCTGTGGAGCACCCGCGCGGGGTGCGCCGGCTGCTGGAAATCGGTCTGGCCGACAAGATCAAGCAGGCACGCAAGCAACTGCCGGTATCGCCCAAGACCGGCCTGCTGTATGCGGCGATCGAAACCCAGGAGCGCCTGCGCGGTGATTTGGTCGATGCAGCGCTGAACGCGGTACTGGCCGACGGGCTGGGCGAGATCCGCGATGCCGACAGCTTCGCCCTGCGCCTGTCCCAGGCCGGCAAGACCCTGTTTGGCGAGGCGATGATCCGGCTGCAGCTGGCCGAGACCATCCTCGGCCTGGCCGGGCAGATCAAGCCGCAGCTGGAATCACCGTTGATGGGCTGGGCCAAGGGCAACCTGGACGACCTGCGTGGTCAGCTGGCCGGGTTGATCCACCCCGGTTTCCTGCGTGACACCCCGGCCGATGCGCTGGCCCAGTTCCCGCGTTACCTCAAGGGCATGCTGGTACGTGCCGAGCGGGCCAAGCGCGACCCGGTCAAGGACCAGGCGCGGATGCTGGAGCTGACCCCGTTTGCCGATGCCCTGGCCGCTGCCCGTCTGGCCGGGCGTTCGGCCGACCCACAATGGCAGGCCCTGCGCTGGGACCTGGAAGAGCTGCGGGTGCAGACCTTCGCCCAGGAACTGGGTTCACGCGGAGCGGTATCGGCCAAGAAGCTGGCCCAGCGGGTGGCGGCACTGCAGCGCTGAGGCCGTGCCGTGCAGGCTCAGGTGCCGACCTGGCTGGCGGGCACCTGACCGGGCGGGGTGTCCGCTTTCGGTTCGGGCTCGCGTTCACGCATGCAGTCGGCGCGGGCCTCGCTGGCCTGGCGGCTGGCATTGCGGTTTTCGTTGGCGATCTGCTCGCGCAGGCTGGCAATGCGCGGGCTGTGGTTGCCCGACTGCTGCAGCAGCATGACCTGTTGTTGCAGGGCGGCCACGCGGTCGTTGGAAGCGGCGTAGATGCCGGCCCGCGCCTGGTCCAGGCACTGGCGGTCCAGACGCAGGTTGCTGCCGGCCAGATGGCCGTTGCGCAGCACGTGGGGGCGCGCATCCTGGGTGCAGGGCGACTGCGAGTAGACGGTCTCACCGGATTTTCCGGAGCACTTGTACACCTGGGCGGCACTCAGGCCGGGAACGGTGAGCAGCAGTGCAAGGGTCATTCGGATCATCGAACAGGGCCGGTTGAGGGTGGACGAACACTGCCACGGGCGCTGCGATCAGGCAATCGCAGCGCCATGGCAGCACCGCATTATTTGATGCGGCGCACCTTTGCGCGGGTGTTGTAGCCCTGCACCTGCAGGTACCACACGCCCATCAGGCCGGGGCTGATGCGCACCGGCAGGTCAGTGCCACTGGCGCCGCTGATGCGGGCATCGTCGGTCTGCTCCCACACCTGGCCATTGTCCAGGGTGTACTGGCGGCCCTTGGCAAAGCCGGCAAAGCTGCCCGGCAGTACGGCGGCAATCGGTTCGTTGGAGCCAAAGTCCAGAAAACCACGGTGCTTGACGATCACTTCCTGGCGGCCTTCCTCCATGGCCTGGCTGCGCACCTGGTCGGTGGCCTGCAGCACGCGGCCCTGCAGCCAGGCATTCAGGCTGGCCAGTTCCTGGGCACTGAGCTTGTCCAGGCCGGCAGCGCGGAACTGCTCCTGGCTCATCTGTTGTTGCAGGTCGTCGTTGCTGGCCGTCTGGGCCAGTACGCTGCCGGGCAGCAGGGCCATGGCAAGCAGGCAAGTGCAGAGCAGGCGCGGTACAGCCTTCATCGGACATTGTTCCTTGTGACGGTTGCCCCTAGTGTAGGGGGCAACGACGGCGGGTACAGGCTGTGAACGAGAATTTGCCAAGCGGGCTGGAGGCGCTGCTGCAGCGCCCGGCCTATCAGGTGCTGGCTGGGCCGCTGCGCGCGCGCCTGCTGGAGCTGTGGACGACACTGGAGCCGGCAGCGGCCGGCCAGATGCGTGCCGATTGGTCGGCCCTTGCCAATATGGGCGATGCCCTGTTGCGCCTGCAGGCCGAGGAGCCGGTAGTGCTGGCAGCCTTGCTGGCAGACCTGCCGCCCCTGCGCCAGGCCCGCCAGCAGCTGGCGCTGCCGGCCACCACGCTGGCGGTGGTCGATGGCCTGCTCGACAGCCAGGACGCGGCCGATCAGGTCTGGGCACTGCATGCCGGGCGCGAGGCCGGGCGCAATGGCGAGGGCCTGCGCCGGCTGCTGCTGGCCATCATCCGCGACCTGCGGGTGGTGCCGATCCTGCTGGCGCGCCAGCTCGCCCTGCTCAAGGCTGCGCCTGCGCGCAGCGAGGACGAGCGGCGCGCCCTGGCCCAGCTGACCCGGGACATCCATGGGCCGTTGGCCAACCGTCTGGGCATCTGGCAGTTGAAGTGGGAGCTGGAGGACATGGCCTTCCGTTTCCTTGACCCGGAAACCTACCAGCATGTTGCCCGCCAGGTCGCGCAGACCCGTCTGGCCCGCGAGCACTACGTGGAGAACGTCAAGGCCCAGCTCAGTGCCGGCCTGGCCGAGCACGGGATCAAGGGCGAGGTTACCGGGCGGCCCAAGCACATCTACAGCATCTGGCGGAAGATGCAGAAAAAGCGCCTGTCCTTTGACCAGCTCTATGACCTGCGCGCGGTGCGGGTGATGGTCGATGACCTGGCCAGCTGCTATGCCGCCCTGGGCGTGGTGCATGCGTTGTGGGTGCCGGTGCCCAGCGAGTTCGACGACTACATTGCCCGGCCCAAGGCCAACGATTACCGCTCGCTGCACACGGCGGTGATCGGCCCGGAAGGGCGCACCATCGAGGTGCAGATCCGCACCCACCAGATGCATGCCCAGGCCGAGCTCGGCGTGGCCGCGCACTGGAAGTACAAGGAAGGCGGCGGCAAAAGCGGCGAGAACGCGTTCGAGCGCAAGATCATCTGGATGCGCCAGCTGCTGGAGCAGGCCGGCGAAGGCGGTGGCGAGGAGCTGGCTGGCGCGCTGGATGCCGAACTGCTGGAAGACCGGGTGTACGCACTCAGCCCCAAGGGTGAGGTGCTGGACCTGCCCGCCGGTGCCACCCCGCTGGATTTTGCCTACCAGGTGCACACCATGGTTGGCCACCGTTGCCGCGGGGCCAAGGTCAACGGCCGGATCGTGCCGCTGACCTACCAGCTGCGCAGCGGTGACCGGGTGGAAATCCTTACCGGCAAGGAGCCCGACCCACGGCGTGACTGGCTGCTGCCCAGTGCCGGCTACCTGGCCAGCAACCGTTCGCGCGAGAAGGTGCGCGGCTGGTTCCACAAGCTGGACCGGGCGCGCAACATCGAGGCCGGGCGTGAGCTGCTGGACAAGGAATTGCGCCGGCTGGGGCTGATGTCGGCCGACCTGGGCAAGGTACTGGCCCGTTTCCATGCCGACAGCATCGATGACCTGCTGATCGCGCTGGCGTTGGGCGACATTGGCCCCAATGCGATCAGCCGGGCCTTGCTGGAAGCGGAAAAGCCGGCCGAACCGGCGCCGCCACTGCCTCGGCCGACGGCCAAGCCGGTGCGGGCCGACACCCGCGGGTTCACCATCGACGGGGTGGGCAACCTGCTGGTGCAGCTGGCGCGTTGCTGCCGGCCGGTGGCCGGCGAACCGATTGCCGGCTACCTCACCCTCAGCCGTGGGGTCACCGTGCACCGGATCGACTGCAGTGCCCTGGCCCGGCTGTCGGCGCTGCACCCGGAGCGGGTGATGCCGGTGGAGTGGGGGCGTGCCGGTGGCGGCTACGAGGCTGACATCCAGGTGCTGGCGGTGGACCGGCGCTGGCTGCTCAAGGACATCACCAACCTGATTGCCCAGGCCGATGCCTACGTGCTGGACATCAACTCGGACAACGTGCGCGACTCCGGACGGGCCGTGCTGCGCCTGCGCCTGAAGGTGGCCGATTACGAGCAGCTGTCCAACCTGCTGGGCAAGATCGATGCCCTGCCCGGGGTGGACGAGGTGCGCCGGCTGGGCTGAGCGGCCGGCGCACCGCGCCTGCTCAGGCGGGCAGGAACACCTCGGCCACGGTACTGCGCGCGGCCTCCAGCGAGAAATGGCGCCGGATGTTGTCCTGTCCGGCAGCCGACAGCTGCTGCCAGCGCGGGGCATCGTTGTACAGGCCGGTCACCGCGGCGGCAAAGGCGGCGGCATCGTCGGCAATCAGCACATCATGGCCGTCGCGCAGCTGC
The DNA here is from genome assembly GCA_051885115.1 of Stenotrophomonas sp. Taxonomy (GTDB): domain Bacteria; phylum Pseudomonadota; class Gammaproteobacteria; order Xanthomonadales; family Xanthomonadaceae; genus Stenotrophomonas. Next base: position 32,215 of record JBJEWP010000096.1, read on the forward strand.
ATGCCCTCGGCGGCGCAGGTGGTGGCCACCACCGGCTGGCCATGGGCCATGCTCAGGTTGACCTTGCCCTTGACCCCGGCGCCGAAGCGCAGCGGGGCCAGGGCAATCCGGCAGCCGTCCATGTACGGGTCGATGTCGGCCACGTAGCCATGCAGGCGTACCCCGGGCAGGCTGTCGGCCAACGTCTGCAGTTCCTGTGGCGGGTGCTGGCCGATGATGTGCAGCACCACCTGCGGCAGTTCGGCGTGGATCAGCGGGAACACCTCGCGCAGCAGCCAACCGACGCCATCGACATTGGGCGGGTGGCCAAAACCACCGACGAACACCAGGTCACGCCGCTGTTCGAAGCCCGGGCAGTCGCTGCGCACCTGGTGCAGGTTGGAGACCAGGGCGGTGCGCACCTGTGGCGCATCGCTGCGCAGCTGCTGCTGTTCGGCCGGGCTGACCAGCACGGTGACATCGGCCTGGGCCATTACCGCCAGCTCGCGTTTGCGGGTGCGCAGGGCCTCGGCGCGCAGGGCCGGATCATTGGCCAGCTCGGCGCCACGCGCCTCGCGGATGTAGTGCAGGTCCACAGTGTCGAAGATCACGCGTGCCTGTGCGGCGTATTTGCGCACCAGCGGCAGGCTGGCCTGGGCCAGGTGATGACGGACCAGGGTGATGCTGGCAAAGCGCGGGCCGTGTTCGCCCAGCCAGCGGCCCAGCCCGCCCAGCTCGGCCGCCGTCCAGGTTTCCACCCCGGCCCGGCGCAGGGCGGCGGCACCGTGGTCGCCGGCGGCAGCCGAGGTGGCCACCATCACCACATGTGCGCCCTGTTGGCGCAGCAGTTGCAGCAGGTGGCTCTGGCGCAGCGAGGCGGAGTCACGGTCCGGTTGCGGCAGGGTTTCATCGATGATCAGGACCTGCGGCTGGCCGCGGTGCAGCAGGGCCGGGCCGGGAATGCTGCCCGGCGCCGGGTGGTTGGCCAGCTGCGCCTGCCAGCGCTGGGCAAAGGTCTGTTGGTTGCGCAGTTGGTGGGCCTTCAGGCCGCTGCGCACATCGGTGCCGTGGCTGGTGCCCTCGTCATGCACCACCTGGCTGGCCGGCTGCACCAGCACGCGCAGGCCCTGTTCGCGCACGCGCATGGCCAGGTCGGCATCTTCGTAATAGGCCGGGCAGTAACGGGTATCCAGCCCGCCGAGGCGATCCCACAGCTCACGCCGCAGCATCACCGCGGCACCGGAGCAGTAGTGGCTGTCACGCAGGGCGCTGTAGCGCGGGTCAGTGGCCGATTCGAAGCGGCCATAGCTCCAGGCGCTGCCGTCGCTGAACAGTACCGCGCCCGATTCCTGCAGGCGGCCGTCAGGGTAGAGCAGTTGGCTGCCGACCAGGCCAGCGTCGGTGTTGGCGGCGAAGGTTTCCAGCAGCCGGTCCAGCCAGCCGGGCTGGGGGATGGTGTCGTTGTTGAGCAGGACCACGTACTGCCCGCGGCTGCGGGCCACACCGTCATTGCAGGCATGGATGAAACCGCCGTTGCTGGCCCGCACCTCGTAGCGCAGGCCACTGATCTGCGGCAGCCATTGGGTTGTCTGGTCACTGCTGCCGTCATCGATGACGATCACCTCGCAGCTGGCCTGCGGCGGGTGGGCGGCCAGCGCGCGCAGGCAGGCCAGGGTATGCGCGGCCTGGTTGTAGACCGGGATGACGATGCTGACCTGTGGCTGTTCGCTGGCGGGCACGGCAAAGGGCGCAAATGCGGCAGTTTGCGGCTGGTACAGCTGCGGACGGCTGGCCGCGGCGGGGGGGCGGGCGTGGACCTGGATCCGCGACCAGGTGGCGCGCCAGCCGCGCGTGCGCAGGCTGGCCAGGGTGCGGTGCGCCAGCCCGAGCAGGCGGCGGGCCCAGTAACGGGCATCGGCCAAGGTGTTGGGCATTGCTTGTATTACTCCGGATAACCGTATCGGGTTGAGCGCAAACGGCGGCAGGGTCCTGCCTGCGCTAGACTCGCCCAGAACAGCCCATTCTCGCATCCTCGTGTCCCCACGTAACCCAAGCACCTCCAAACGCAAGTCATCGCCAGCGCCGGTCCGACGCGGGCGCCTGCTCACTGCCGTGCTGGCCCTGCTGGCGCTGGCCCTGGGCTTCCTGATTCCCTACGTGATGCACCTGAACAGCCAGGTCAGCGAGCGCTTCGGCCAGCTGCGCTGGCAGGTGCCGACCCGGGTCTATGCGCGTCCGCTGGTGCTGGCACCGGGGCTGGCGATGGATGCGGCCACCTTGCGGGTGGAGCTGGCCGCGGCAGGCTACCTGGATGATGGCAAGGGCCTGGCGGCCTCGACCTACCTGGGTGATGGCAACCGCTTTGTGATCTCCAGCCGGGGCTACATCGATGTTGACGGCCGGGTGCCGGCGCAGCGCATCGAGGTGCACCTGTCCGGGGGCCGGGTCAACCGGGTCAACGTGATGGGCGGTGACAGCCTGCGTGCGGCCCGACTGGACCCGGCGCGCATCGCCACCCTGTATGGCTCCAAGCAGGAGGAGCGCCGGCTGGTGCGCATGGAGGAAGTGCCGGACCTGCTGGTCACCGGCCTGCAGGCGGTGGAGGACCGTGATTTCAGCCGCCACCACGGCATCGATGTCAGCGGCATCGTGCGTGCGCTGTGGGTGACCGTACGCTCTGGCGGGCAGACCCGCCAGGGCGCATCGACCCTGACCCAGCAGCTGGCCCGTTCGGGCCTGCTGGGAATCGGCAAGGAACGCACCCTGCGGCGCAAGTTCAACGAGATCCTGTACGCGCTGATCATCGAGGCGCGCTATGACAAGCGCACCATCCTGGAGGCCTACCTGAACCAGGTCTACCTGGGCCAGCGTGGCAGCCAGGCCATCCATGGCATGGGCTCGGGTGCAGAGTTCTGGTTCGGCCGCCGCCTGGACGGCCTGTCCACCGAGCAGATCGCGCTGTTGATCGGCCTGGTCAAGGGGCCTTCCCACTATGACCCGCGGCGGCAGCCGGAGCGCGCGCTGGACCGGCGCAACTTCGTGCTCGGCAAGCTGCTGGAAAACGGCTTGATCGACCAGGCCGAGCATGACCGCGCGGTTGCCGCCCCGCTGGGCGTACCGGAACAGCCGGGCCTGGCCGCAGCCAACCGGTTCCCGGCCTATATCGACCTGGTGCGCCGTCAGCTGGGCAAGGATTACCCGGAAAGCGAGCTGCAGGGGGCCGGGCTGAGTGTGTTCACCGGTATGTCGCCGTCGGCCCAGGCGTATGCCGAAGGCGCGGTGGCCCACACCATCAAGACCCTGGAAAACCGCCGCCGGCCCGAACTGCAGGCCGGCTTGGTGCTCACCGATGTGCACAGCGGCGATGTGCTGGCCGTGGTCGGCTCGCGCGATGCGGCCGAGCATGGCTTCAACCGTGCGGTCGAGGCCCAGCGTCCGGTCGGCTCGCTGCTCAAACCGTTCGTCTACATGCTGGGGCTGGCCAAGCCCGAGCAGTGGTCGCTGGCCACCTATGTGGATGACTCACCGGTCACCGTGCAGCTGTCGCGTGGGCGGCAGTGGAAGCCGGGCAACTCCGATGGCCGCAGCCACGGCCATGTGCGCATGATCGATGCGCTGGCCCACTCCTACAACCAGGCCACGGTGCGCATCGGCATGGATGCCGGCCCGGAACGGCTGGCCCAGCTGATCAACGTGCTGGCCGGGATCAAGGCCGAGGGCAACCCGGCGCTGATCCTGGGCGCCACCGACCAGAGCCCGTATGCGATGACCCAGCTGTACCAGTTCCTGGCCTCGGGCGGGCAGATCCAGCCCCTGCACGCGGTGCGCGGGGTGGTGGCGGCCGATGGCACCCTGCTCAAGCGTTATGACAACACCCCGGCGGCCGCACAGGACGGCGACCGGGTCGCCGCCAACCTGGTCACCGTAGCCCTGCAGCAGGTGGTCACCGGCGGCACCGCCCGTGGCCTGCTGGGCGAGGGTCTGGGCCGGCTGAATGCGGCCGGCAAGACCGGCACTTCCAACGATGGCCGCGACAGCTGGTATGCCGGCTACACCGGCGACCACCTGGCGGTGGTGTGGATGGGCAATGACCAGAACGAGCCGACCGGGCTGTATGGCGCCAGCGGCGCGATGCGGGTCTGGGGCGGAATCTTCAGGAAGTTGCCCAGCCGCGCGCTGGAAGTGACCCATGACGGCCTGGAGTGGGCCTGGGTGGCCGATGGCCGCAACGAGGCCACCGACGAAGGTTGTGCCGGCGCACGGCGGCTGCCGTTCGTGGCCGGCTTTGCCCCGGCCTACGTACCCTGTGCCCCGGTCGAGCCGGAAGTGATCGGTGGCCAGGAAGGCCAGGGTGGTGGTTGGCGCAGCTGGTTCGGCCTGCCGCCGCGCGAGCCGGCCGCCGAGCCGGCCGTACAGGAACAACCGTGAGCAGCAACGTGATGATCAAGCCCCTGATGTGGCCGGCTGCGCTGGCCCTTGCCCTGTCCGCCTGCGGTACTGTCCCGCTGCCTTCGCCGCCGGTATTCGTCGATCCGCTCAGCCCGGCCCAGCGCATGGCCGAGGTCGAGGCGGTGGCCGGTAGCCTGGACAACGAACTCAACGTGCAACCGTTGCGCGATGGTCAGGTCCAGGACCTGCGCGAGCAGGCGCAGGACGCACGCAACCGAGGTGATCTGGGCCAGGCCGGGCAGTTGCTGGATCAGGCGCTGGCGTTGGTCGACAACGACCCGGCGATCTGGCAGGAACGTGCCGAGGTTGCCCTGCTGGCCGCCGAGCCGGCAGCAGCCGAGCAACTCGCCCGCCAGGCACTGGCCCTGGGCTCGCGCACCGGCCCGCTGTGCCGCCGGCATTGGGCCACGGTCTGGCAGTCGCAGCTGGCGCGCAACGAAACGCTCAATGCCGCCTCGGCCCAGGCCCAGATCGAAGGCTGCACGGTGCCGCCGATCCAGCGCTACTGAGGCGCAGGCCGTGTCATTGCTGGAAACCCGCACCGCCGCGGCGCTGGCCCCCGGTGGTGCGCTGGCCGACATCCTGGACGGTTTCGCCCCGCGCCCGGCCCAGCAGCAGCTGGCCGCGGCCATTGCCACCGCGATCGAGCAGGTGGACGTGCTGCTGGCCGAGGCCGGTACCGGTACCGGCAAGACTTTCGCCTACCTGGTGCCGGTGCTGCTGTCGGGCAAGCGCAGCATCATTTCCACCGGCACCCGCGCGCTGCAGGACCAGCTGTTCCACCGTGACCTGCCACGTTTGCAGCAGGCGCTGGGGGTACGTGTACGTGCCGCCCTGCTCAAGGGCCGTGCCAATTACCTGTGCCGTTACCGCACCGAGCAGGCGTTGACCGCGCCGCAGGCCGCGTCTGATCTGGCCGAGCTGGCGCGGGTGGCGGCCTGGGCCGGAAGCAGCGTCGATGGTGATGTCAGCGGCCTGGCCTGGCTGGGCGAGCAGTCGCCGCTGCTGCCACAGGTCACTTCCACCCAGGACAACTGCCTGGGCCATGACTGCCCGTTCTGGGGCGAGTGCTTCGTGGTGGCGGCCCGCCAGCGGGCCCAGGCGGCCGACCTGGTAGTGGTCAATCACCACCTGCTGCTGGCCGATCTGGCGCTCAAGCAGGAGGGCTTTGGCGAGATCCTGCCTGGCGCCCAGACCTTCATCATCGACGAGGCCCACCAGCTGCCGGAGCTGGCGGCCAATTTCTTCGGCCAGAGTTTTGGCTCGCGCCCGTTGCAGGAACTGGCCCTGGACTGCGAGCGCGAAGCGGCCCAGGTGGCCGCGGCCGGCAGTGTGATTGCCACCCCCGCCGCTACCCTGGCCCAGGCCCTGCAGCAGCTGCGCCAGGCCATGGGCGGGTTGCCGGTGCGCGGTACCCAGTGGGCGGCGATGATCCAGCCGGCGGTGGCCGATGGCTTCGAACTGCTCGAGCAGGCCATCGGCCTGCTGCTGGCCGCGCTGGCCGGGGTCAAGGAGGCTTCGGCCGGCCTGCTGGCCTGCCATGCCCGGGCGCAGCTGGCCCTGCGCGTGTTGCAGCAGTGGCTCGACGCCCCGGCCGAGCCGGGGCTGTTTGACGATGCGCCGGCGCAGGAGACGCAGGCGCCCAGCGTGCGCTGGTATGAACTCACCGCCCGCGGTTTCCGCTGCCAGACCACCCCGATGGATGTGTCCGCGCCATTGCGCGCCCACCGCCAGGCCAGTGCAGCGGCCTGGGTGTTCACCTCGGCCACGCTGACCGTGGGCGGTGGCTTTGACCACGTGGCCGCCCGCCTGGGCCTGGATGACCCGGCCACGCTGGGTCTGCCCAGCCCGTTTGACTGGACCCGCCAGGCGTTGTGCTACCTGCCGCCGGACCTGCCCGACCCCGGCGCCAGCCAGTTCGGCGCGGCCCAGTTGGCGGCGGTGCTGCCGGTGCTGCAGGCCTCCGGTGGCCGGGCATTCTTGCTGTTTGCCTCGCACCGCGCGCTGCGCGAGGCGGCGCAGGCATTGGCCGGGGCGCCGTGGCCGCTGTTCGTGCAGGGCACGGCACCGCGCGCCTTGCTGCTGGAGCAGTTCCGTGCCGCCGGCAATGGCGTGCTGCTGGGTACGGCCAGCTTCCGCGAGGGGGTGGATGTGGTCGGCGATGCCTTGAGCGTGGTGGTGATCGACAAACTGCCCTTTGCCGCCCCCGATGACCCGGTGTTTGCCGCCCGTCTGGAGGCCATCGAGCGTGCCGGTGGCAACGCCTTCCGTGCCGAACAGCTGCCGCAGGCGGTGATCGCGCTCAAGCAGGGGGTGGGCCGCCTGCTGCGCAGCGAAACCGACCGCGGGGTGCTGGTGTTGTGCGATCGCCGGCTGCAGACCCGCAGCTACGGCAAGGTGTTCTTCGCCTCGCTGCCGCCATTGCGGCGTACCGCACAGCTGGCCGAGGTGCAGGCTTTCTTCGCCCAGCCGCCCGCTGCGGATGCGCCCGGCGCCGGAACGGCGCACACTGACGACCTGTTTGACGAGTTGAATTGATGAAACTGCTAGCCATCGAAACCGCCACCGAAGCCTGTTCGGTGGCCGTCCATGTGGACGGCACGGTGATTGAACGCTTTGAAATCGCCCCGCGCCGGCATGCCGAGCTGACCCTGCCCTGGGCGGGTGAGCTGCTGGCCCAGGCCGGCATCAGCCGCAGCCAGCTTGATGCACTGGCGATCAGCCGTGGCCCGGGAGCATTCACCGGGGTGCGCCTGGGCATTGCCATTGCCCAGGGCATTGCCCTGGCCATTGACCGCCCGTTGCTGGCGCTGTCCACCCTGCAGGTGCTGGCGCTGCGTGCCCCGGCCGGGCAGGAGCGGGTGCTGGCGGCCATCGATGCCCGCATGGGCGAGGTCTACAGCGGCTGTTTTGCCCTGGTTGACGGCCAGTGGCAGGGACAGGGCAGCGAGCAGGTGCAGGCACCGCGGGAGGTCAATCTGGACGGCCAGGGCTGGTTTGGCGTGGGCACAGGCTTTGCCGCCGCCGAGGGCCTGCTGGCCAGCCGCCTGCAGCCCGCGCTGGTCGGCGTTGATGCCGGCGCGTTGCCCCATGCGGCCGATCTGGCTGATCTGGCCGTGGCGGCCTGGCAGCGCGGTGAGGCCATTGCCCCCGAGCTGGTCGAGCCGACCTACCTGCGCAACAACGTGGCCCTGACCCTGGCCGAGCAGCAGGCACTGCGGGAGTCGAAGAAGTGACCGCGCGCGCTTCGGCCCGTGCCCGCTTCCGTGGTTGCCTGATGGGCCTGGCGGTCGGCGATGCGCTGGGGACCACGCTGGAATTCAAGCCGCCCGGCAGTTTCCAGCCGATCACCGACATGCTCGGCGGTGGCCCGTTCGGGCTGCAGCCGGGGCAGTGGACCGATGACACGGCGATGGCGTTGTGCCTGGCCAGCAGCCTGGTCGAGCGCGGCGGGTTTGATCCGCATGACCAGATGCGCCGCTACCTGCGCTGGTACCGCGAAGGCTACATGAGCAGTACCGGCCGCTGTTTCGACATCGGCAACACCGTGCGCGCGGCACTGGAGCGCTACGAGCACGATGGCGAGCCGATGGCCGGCTCCAGCGACCCGCACAGCGCCGGCAATGGTGGCCTGATGCGGCTGGCCCCGGTGGCCATGGCCTGGGCGCTGCAGGCGGCCGAAACCAGCCACTTTGCCGCCGAGGCCACCCGCACCACCCATGCGGCCGAGGAGGCGCTGGACGCCAGTCGGCTGTTTGCCACCCAGCTGCGCCATGCCCTGAACGGCGAGGACAAGCACCTGATCCTGGTCGGCCACCGTGCCCGGGTCAGCGCACCGGCCATCGTGGACATTGCCAAGGGCGATGTGGCCAGCTGGGACCCGGCGCAAATTGCCGGCACCGGCTATGTGGTGGATTCGCTGCGCGCGGCGCTGTGGTGCTTTGCCACCACCGAGGACTTTGCCAGTGCCGTGCTCAAGGCGGCCAACCTGGGCGATGACGCCGACACCACGGCGGCCATCTGTGGCCAGCTGGCCGGCGCCTATTACGGTGTGCAGGCAATCCCTGAAAACTGGCGCGGCAAGATCGCCATGGCCGACACCATCAACCAGTTGTCTGACCAGCTGTACCAGGCGGCCCTGCTGGGCTGAGCGGGCGCGGGTGCTGCGTGCGGCGCCCGCCGGTCAGCGGTCGACGTCGCGCAGGGTGCCGCCGGGCAAGAAGCTCCAGGTGCGGGTCACCTGCAGGATGTCCACCCCGTCGGCGGCATCGGGCAAAGGCGGGAAGGGCTGGGCCAGACGGACGATGCGCAGGGCGGCATCATCCAGCAGCGGGGTGCCCGAACTGCGCAGCACCCGCGCGCTTTCCAGCGAGCCGTCGCGGCGCACGCCGACGGTGATCACCACCTGGCCGCCGAGGCGCTGCTGGCGTGCCTGGTCGGGGTAGTTGAGGTTGCCCACGCGCTCGGCGCGGTCCACCCAGGCGCGCAGGTAGTTGGCGTAGGCATACTCGCGGGTGGAGGCGGACACGAACTTGCGCGTCGGCCGCTTGGCGTACTGCTCCGAGCGCAGGTGGACCTCGGCCGCCAGGCGGGCCATTTCGGCGTCGCGCTGTTCGCGGGCATTCAGTGGTGCATCGGCCTGCGGCTGCTCCGGGGTGGGACGCACCTGTGGCTGCGGCTGTGCCTGTTCGCTGTTGCGGCTGCTGATCACCCGCGCCTGTGGCGGTGGCACCGGGGCGGTGCTGCTTGCCTGCTGCGGCAGCGGGGCCACGCCTTCGCGCGAGCGCGGGACAAAGCCGGGTTGTGGTTCACGCGGGCGCTGGGCCTGCTCGTGCTCGCCGCCGCCCACCTGGTTGGCGGCGGCCAGGAAGTCGGCCTGCTTGGGGGTCAGCGGGGTGCTGGTCTGGCTGAAGATCACATCCAGGGTCGGCACCAGCGCGGCCGGATCGGTGACGCTGAAGCCGATGCCGGCAATCAGCAGGCCATGCAGCAGGGCTGACAGGGTCAGGGTGGCGCCCAGACGTCCGGATTCCCCGGCCGCCGGGCCGGGCAGCGGCGCGGCAGTGCCGGCAGTCATGGCGCCAGGCCGGCTTCGATGGCGTCAAACAGCTGGCCGCAGATGTTCAGGCCGAACTGGGCATCCAGCTCGCGGGCACAGGTCGGGCTGGTGACATTGACCTCGGTCAGGTAGTCGCCGATCACGTCCAGACCGACAAAACGCATGCCGCGGCGTTTCATTTCCGGGCCGACCTGGGCAGCGATCCAGCGGTCGCGCGCGGACAGCGGGCGGCCTTCGCCGCGGCCACCGGCGGCCAGGTTGCCGCGGAATTCGTCGCCCTGCGGGATGCGCGCCAGGCAGTAATCCACCGGCTCGCCGTCGATCAGCAGGATGCGCTTGTCGCCAGCGCTGATGTCCGGAATGAACTTCTGCGCCAGGGCCAGCTGGCTGCCGCCGTCGGTCAGGGTTTCCAGGATCACGTTGAGGTTGGCATCGCCGGTACCGGAGCGGAAGATCGAGCGCCCGCCCATGCCATCGAGCGGCTTGAGAACCGCCTGCCCGTGTTCGAGCACGAAGGCCTTCAGGGCCTTGGCGTCACGGCTGACCAGGGTCGGCGGGCAGCACTGCGGGAACAGCAGGGCGGCCAGCTTTTCGTTGTAGTCACGCAGCCCCTGCGGGTTGTTGACCACACAGGCACCGGCTGCCTCGGCCAGCGACAGCACCTGGGTGTCGTACAGGAACTGGCTGTCGAAGGGCGGGTCCTTGCGCATCAGCACCACCTGGCCGGCGCCGAACACGGTGGATGACCAGTCGCCGAGGGTGAACCAGGCGGCCGGGTCATCGCGCACCTGCAGCGGTGCGGTGCTGGCAATGGCAGTGCCATCGGCAATGGCCAGTGCCCCCGGGCGCACGTAATGCAGGCGGTGGCCGCGGCGCTGGGCCTCCAGCAGCATTGCAAAGGTGGTGTCCTTGGCGATCTTGATCTTCTCGATCGGATCCATCACCACGATCACATCCAGGGTCATGAGCTTTCCAGCCTGCGTCGGTCAATACACCCGGTATGGTAGCGGCTTGGCGCCGGCTTGCCGACAGATCCCTGCGCGGGGCCTGGAAGTGGCAGAATGTGGGCGCAATCGCTGCGCAGTGAACTGCGACGGATGTCTCATTCGATGCCCGAACAGCATCGCGGAATGGGCGCTGCTTGACAGGGGACGGCAGGATTGGGATATAGATGCGTCTTCGCAATGGCGTTGCGTATTGGCTCAACACGCCATGCATGGGGAAAACTCAATGGCTGAAAACATGGCTGCGGGCGGGGAGCTCGCGGGGCTGAAGGTGATGGTTATCGATGACTCGAAAACCATTCGTCGCACGGCGGAAACCCTGCTCAAGCGGGAAGGTTGCGAGGTGGTCACCGCCACCGACGGCTTCGAGGCACTGGCCAAGATCGCCGACCAGCAGCCGCACATCATCTTTGTCGACATCATGATGCCGCGCCTGGACGGGTACCAGACCTGCACCCTGATCAAGAGCAACCAGCGCTTCAAGTCCACGCCGGTGATCATGCTGTCCTCCAAGGACGGTCTGTTTGACAAGGCGCGGGGGCGGATCGTGGGTTCAGAGCAGTATCTGACCAAGCCGTTCACCCGTGATGAATTGCTCGGGGCGATCCGTACCTACGTAAACGCCTGACCAGGGGGGGCAGGTAGATGGCAACGATTTTGTTGATCGAAGACTCGCCCACCGACCGGGCGGTGTTCACCCAGTGGCTGGAACGTGCCGGCCACCAGGTGCTGGCTGCCGACAATGCCGAGGACGGCCTGCAGATGGCCCGCGAGCAGCGTCCGGGGCTGGTGCTGATGGACGTGGTGCTGCCGGGGATGAGTGGCTTCCAGGCCACCCGTGCGCTGGCCCGTGACGAATCCACCCGGCAGATCCCGGTGTTGATCGTCTCCACCAAGGACATGGAAACCGACAAGGCCTGGGGCCTGCGTCAGGGGGCAGTGGACTACATCGTCAAGCCACCGCGCGAGGACGAGCTGATTGCCCGCATCAACGAGCTGGTGAACTGATGCGCTCGCCCTTCGACATCCTGGAAGCCTACGAACAGCGCAGCCTGCAGCATGCCCAGCAGTTGCAGGGGCGCGAGTTTGCCGCTGAACTGTGGCGCGGGGTGGGCTACCGCATCGGCAAGCGCCGGCTGGTGTCCGACTTCCGCGAAGTGGTGGAAATCGTGCCGATGCCTCAGGTGACCGTGGTTCCCGGTGCCCAGCCGTGGTTGCTGGGTGTGGGCAACCTGCGTGGCAACCTGTTCCCGGTGATCGACCTGAAGTACTTCCTGGAAGGCCAGTTCACCCACCTGAGCGAAGGTCAGCGCGTGCTGGTCGTGCGCCAGGCCGGCGGTGACGTCGCCCTGACCATCGACGAGTTGTACGGCCAGCGCAGCTTCACCCCGCAGCAGTCGGTGGATCCTGGTGTGTTGGCGCAAGGGCGCTACCGCTACTTCGTCGACCGTGCCTACCACGATGACGGCCACGACTGGGGCGTGTTCTCGCTGTCCCTGCTCTCGCGAACTCCCGAATTCCGCCACGCCGCCGCCTGACCGGCGGCGGGCCTGTGTGCCCCTACATTGCTGACTTGAGGTCTCACCTGATGAGTAACGCGTCCGACGCCACCACTTCGAGCAAGCTCGGCAACCTCGGAGCCAACTTCTGGCTCGGCCTGTTGTTGTTGTCGATGCTGGTTTTTGGTGCCAACACCGGTGTTGCCACCTGGCAGGGCGGCCGTCTGGCCGGCGGCCAGGACGGCGCGGCCGACCTGCAGGTGCTGTCGCAGCGCCTGGCCATCCAGGGCCGTGAGGCCGTTGCCGGCAACGCGCCGGCCTTCAACGAATTCAAGGACACCCGGACTGCGATCGAGACCACGGTCAACGGCCTGCAGGGCCGTTTTGGCCAGGAGGCCGGCGTGGCCGCGCCGTTGCGTGAGCTGGTCAACACCTGGAACCCGCTGGCCGAGCGTGCCGGCCAGATCGTGCAGTCCGAGCCGGCGGTGCTGGCCCTGTCCGGCCACGCCGACAGCTTTGTTGCCGCCGTGCCGTCACTGCAGGCCGAGTTGAACGAGGTGGTGCGTGCCATGACTGCCTCCGGTGCCCAGGCCAGCCAGATCTACAACGCCCTGCAGCAGGTGGTGGTGGCCGGCACCATGGCCCGCCGGGTGACTGAAATGCGGGCCGGTGGCCCGGGTGCACGTGCCGCCGGTGACGCCATGGCGCGTGACATGGTGGTGTTCAGCCAGATGCTGGACGGCCTGCGCAACGGCAACGCCGAACTCAACGTGGCTGCGGTTCGCAGCCCGGCTGCGCTGGCAGCACTGGAAAAGTCCGCTGACGTCTGGCAAGGCATGAAGAAGGACGCCGATGCCATGCTGGCTTCCTCGCGCCACCTGTTTGCCGCCCAGGCAGCAGCGGCGGCGCTGGCCACCGATTCGGACAAGATGCTGGCCGACAGCCGTGCCCTGATGCAGAGCTTCACCGCCTTCGGTTCGGTGCGTGACAAGCGCATCTTCCCCAACTTCTGGTGGTCGGTGATCTTCGGTGCGCTGTCGGTGGTGTCGATCATCGGCTTCTTCTACACCACCGTGCGCAGCCGTTCGCGCGAACAGGACCTGCGTTACCAGGCCCAGGTGGAGTTCAACAGCCGCAACCAGCAGGCCATTATGCGTCTGCTGGACGAAATCTCCTCGCTCGGTGAGGGTGACCTGACGGTCAAGGCCTCGGTGACCGAGGACATGACCGGCGCCATCGCCGACGCCATCAACTACGCCGTTGATGAAATGCGCCACATGGTGACCACCATCAACTCGACCTCCGGCAAGGTGGCCGAGGCAACCGAATCCAGCCGGGCCACCGCCCTGCAGCTGGCCGACGCAGCTGGCCACCAGGCCGACCAGATCAACAGCGCTTCCGAACGTATTGCCGAAGTGGCCAACTCGATCGAACAGGTGTCGCGCAACTCGGCCGAGTCGGCCGAAGTGGCCCAGCGCTCGGTGGTGATCGCCGCCGAAGGTGCCGGTGTGGTGCGCGAGACCATCCAGGGCATGGACCAGATCCGCGACCAGATCCAGGAAACCTCCAAGCGCATCAAGCGCCTGGGTGAGTCGTCGCAGGAAATCGGTTCGATCGTGGAGCTGATCAACGACATTTCCGAGCAGACCAACATCCTGGCGTTGAACGCAGCCGTGCAGGCGGCCAGTGCCGGCGAGGCAGGCCGCGGCTTTGCCGTGGTGGCAGACGAAGTGCAGCGCCTGGCAGAGCGCACCTCCAGTGCAACCCGTCGAATCGAAGGCCTGGTCCAGGCCATTCAGGCCGATACCAACGAAGCGGTGTCCTCGATGGAGCAGACCACCGCCGAAGTGGTCTCCGGTGCGCGCCTGGCCGAGGACGCCGGTACCGCCCTGACCGAAATCGAACGCGTGTCCAACGCCTTGAACACCTTGATCAAAAACATCTCGGTGGCGGCCCAGCAGCAGTCGGCGGCGGCAACGGACATCACCCAGACCATGGGTGTGATCCGTCAGATCACCAGCCAGACCTCCACCGGTGCCAGCAATACGGCCGAGTCGATCGGTCACCTGGCCCAGCTGGCGGCGGACCTGCGCCGTTCGGTGGCCGACTTCAAGCTGCCGGCGTGAGCCGGGCTCAGCCCGTTGCATCAGGGAAACCAAGAATGAGCCGTTGCCGTATTGCCTTACACCCGCCCATGGCTGCCATCGCGCCGGGCATCCACCTGTTGACGGAGCTGCGCCATGAGCACGCGTGAGGCGATGAGCCATGCTGCCCTGGGTTGGGTCAAGCCCGAGCTTGACCAGACCCTGCTGCAGATGCGCCAGCAGATCCAGGATTATGTCGAGGAGCCGGGTGACGGCCAGCAGATGCTGCAGGCGGCCACCTGGCTGCACCAGGTGCAGGGCACCTTGCGCATGGTCGAGCTGTACGCCCCGGCGATGGTGGCCGAGGAGCTGGAGCTGCTGGCCCGTGCCGTGCATCAGGGGGGCGTGGCCGATACCGAGGAAGCCTGTGCCCTGTTGATGCGTGGCACGGTGCTGCTGCCTGACTACCTGGAACGCCTGCAGAACGGTCATCGCGACATTCCGATCGTGCTGCTGCCCCTGCTCAACGAGATCCGTGCCGCCCGCGGTGCCGAAGGGCTCAACGAGGCTGTGCTGCTGGCCCTGGGGCCGGAGGCCTCGGAGGTCAGTGCCGAGGAGCTGGAGCATGCGCGCGGCTCGCTGGCCGGGCGCAACCGAGAACTGCTGGCCACCGTTGGTGGGGTGGTCAAGGAAGAGCTGCTGCGGATCAAGGACGCGCTGGACCTGCACCTGCGTACCGGTGCCCACAGCTCGGCCCTGCAGACCCAGGTCAATGAGCTCGGGGCGGTTGCCGACACCCTGGCGATGATGGGCCTGGAAGGCGCGCGCGAATTGATCCTGGACCAGCGCAAGGCCCTGGTCGGGGTGGTCGAGCGACAGGGCAACATCGACGAGGACCTGCTGCTGGAAATCGCCGGGGCGCTGCTGTACGTCGACGCCTCGCTGGATGACCAGGTGGCCAGCCTTGGCACTGCCGGGCGTGGCGAGGATGATGCCGCGACGCTGGAAACCCAGCGCACCATCGAGATCCTGGCGGCCGAGGCGATCACCAACTTCGCCCATGCCCGCGAGCACTTTGTCGCCTTCATTGAAACCAACTGGGACCACGCCCGTCTGGCCGATGTGCCGCGCCTGCTGGGTGATGTGTCCGGTGCGCTGCGCATCCTGGACATGGACGAGCCGGCCCAGTACGTCACCGGTGTGCAGCGCTACATCCAGAACGAACTGATCGGCCGGCTGCGCATTCCCAGTGGCCGGCAGCTCGATACCCTGGCCGATGCGATGGCTTCGCTGGAGTATTTCCTGGAAGGCGTGCGTGAGCGCCGCCCGGGCGGTGCCGAGATCCTGGAAATCAGCCGCAGTTCGCTGCAGGCCCTGCGTTACTGGCCGCTTCCGGCCATCGAAGACGCTGCCACCACGATGGGCGGGCTGGCCATGGCCCCCGCAACCGGCTTCGATGCCGCCGATACGGCGCCGGCACTGGCTGCCCTGGAGGCAGGCCACGGTGTGGAAACCGCCGACACTGTCGAGGCCTTTGATGCTGTCCAGACCGTGGATTCTGTCGAAGCCGCCGAAGCCGCCGAAGCCGCCGAAGCCGCCGAAGCCG
>JBJEWP010000096.1:47994-50016 GCA_051885115.1 Stenotrophomonas sp.
CGAAGCCGCCGAAGCCGCCGAAGCCGCCGAAGCCGCCGAAGCCGTCGAAGCAGTCGAAGCCTTTGAATCTGTCGGTGCCGTCGAGCCTGTCGAGGCGTTCAAGTCTGACCAGGCAGCGCTGCCGTCGGCGGACAACTACCCTTATGTTTTCGCCGCCTCGCACCAGCTGCCGGAAAATTCGGCCAGCCCGTTCGACCCGGTGATCGCCGAACACCAGGCCCCGCTGCTCGATACCCCGACGGTGCTGCCGCCGGTGGCACTGGAGCCTACTGCCGACACGTTGCCGCCGCTGTCGGTACAGCCGTTGCACGCTGCCGGCTTTGACCCCCTGCAGGCCGAACAGGCTGATGCCGGTCTGGTGGACGAGCTGCCGGTCCTGCCGCTGGATCCGGCACTGTTGCTCGCCGATGACGTGGACGCAACGGCAGCGGACGTACAGCCGGAATACAGTGGGCGCGGTCATGCGGTGGAAAATGAGCTGCGTGATGCCGGCCTGCCGGCAGTCGAGCTGGCGTTGGACCCGGTGCTGAGCGAGGGGGCCACCCTGATCACCCCGCAAACGCTGGAATGGAGCGCTGAAGAGGCCGCCTTCCTGGCGGCCCTGGATGCCAGCACCCTGGCCTTGCCGGGCGCTGGCCAGACTGCGACCACCGCCCAGGTGGCCGATACGGCGCCGGTAGCGCACAACGACGCCGGCTTCCAGGACTCTGGCAGCCTGGTCGACGCCGATACGCTGGAAATCCGCGAAGTCTTCCTGGAAGAGTTCGACGAAGAACTGGCCAACCTGAAGCAGATGCTGCCGGCCTGGTCGGCCAATCCGGGTTTGACCGAACGGCTGCTGCCGGTACGTCGGGTCTTCCATACCCTCAAGGGCAGTGGCCGCCTGGTCGGTGCGCGTACCCTGGGTGAGTTCAGCTGGTCCATCGAAAGCATGCTCAACCGCGTGCGCGATGGCCTGCGTCCGGCCAGCCCGGCGGTGGTGGCGATGGTCGCCCTGGCCGTGGACGAGGTACTGCCGCAGCTGTATGCCGCCTTGCACGACGGCAGCCCGGTGCACGCCGACCTGCTGGCCATCCAGGGGGTGGCCGAGCGGATCGCTGCCGGTGAGGAAACCTATTACGTGCCGGCCGCTGCAGGCAGCGTCACGCTGGCTGCTGTCGAGCCGGAACCGGAAGCCGGGCAGCAGGCACAACCTGCGCTGGAGCTGGAGTCGCCCGTACTGGAGCAGGCCCCGGCCGGTACACCGGCGGCGGTGGACAGCGTACTGCTGGACATCCTGCAGGCCGAAGTCACGACCCACCTGGCCACCCTGCGTGGCTGGCTGGCGGCCAGCGAGCTGGAGCCGCAGCCGGTGGACGAAGCGCTGTTGCGCGCCGTGCACACCATGAGTGGCGCCTTCGCCATGACCGAGGTACCGGAAATTACTGCCGTTACCGGTGCCGGCGAGACCTTGGTCAAGCGCCTGCTGGCCGCCGCACAGACCCCGACGGTCGGTGATATCGCCGCGCTGTCCGGCGCCGCTTCAGCGGTTGCCCAGACGCTGCAGGCCCTGCAGGCCGAGCAGCCGTTGATCCCGCATTTCAGCGCTCTGGTGGCGCAGCTGCAGCAGCAGGTCGAGCGCCTGCCCGAAGCGCGCAACCCCTTGGTCAATGCCGACGAGGCATGGTTGGACGAGGAACCGGCATCGGCGTCGCCGGTGGACAGCCTGGCCGAGCAGATTGCCAGCGAGCTGGCCACCGAGTCTTCGACCATTGTCGCCGATGACCTCAGCGCCTTCCTTGACCCGGCCCTGCAGTTGCCCGATGCCAGCGCCATCGACGCCATGCTCCAGGCGGCGGTCGAAGGCGACAGCATTGTCCCGGCACAGGATGCCTTGCCGCTGCACGATGCTGCAGGCAATGCCGACGCATTGTCGTTTGCCAGCGATGAGCCTGGGCTGTCGCTGGATCTGATCCAGACCGAAGGCGAACTGCTGGCAGTCACCGACGCGCTGCAGGCCATCGAGCCGTCTGCCGCGGTTGA
>JBJEWP010000097.1:0-8852 GCA_051885115.1 Stenotrophomonas sp.
GGCCCTGGGCATCGGTACGCACCAGGGTGCGGCCATCGCTGACCAGCACCCCTTCGATGCCGGCTTCGTCCATGCCCTGCACGCCATCGCCGTTGGCATCATCAAACACCCGGCCGGCAAAACAGGCCGACTGGGCGGCGGCAATCGGGGACAGGGCCAGCAACAGGCTGGCCGCCAGGACGTGGCGCATGGGCGCTCCGGAGGGTGATCCAAGGAGCGCCCATTGTAGAAGGTCGCGACCGGGGTCGCTCCTGCGGGAGCTGGCTGCTGCGGTGGCGCGGCAGTGCCTGCCGGCCAGTACAGCGATGATCGTGCCTCGCACGCTGCTATGGCCGCATCCACTGGGCACATCATGCAAGGCCATCTGCTGCCCGGCCCGTTCTCCCGTGCGCACCTACCGTATGAATGCGCAAGTGGTTTGCCCTTGGCGCTGCCGCCGTCGCCGTCTTTTCAACGCCATGGCCGTGACAAGCATCACCCATCTGACGCGACCACCCAGTGCATCGGCGTCAACGCGAAAAACGGACCATTCCCCCTTGCCGCCCAGCGTGTTATTACCACCCCACAGCCTTGCGCACGCAGCCCGCTCCCGTTTGATAGAGAGATGCGATGACCTTGCCCACCCGATTGCGCTCCCTGTATGCAGGTGCCCTGGCCCTGCTCTGCCTGCCCAGCCTGGTCGCCTGCGCCCGAACCGGAAACGACATGAACTCAAATGCTGCCCATTCGCCCGCCAGCGCCGCCGCCGACCCGATGGTGGAGTACCGCAACCCGGAGCCAAAAATCGCTTACCGCATCACCATGACGATCACCGGTGCGCCCGGGCCCTTTGCCTGGATGCGCCCGATTGCCCATTACGATGTCACCAACCGCGAATGCTTGAGCCCCCCCAAGGACAATCCTGGTGGCCGCAGCGCGCCGGTACCGACGGCCCCCACCGAGTTCGAGCTCACCCAGACTGGCGAAGGAATCTATACCGGCGTGGTCTATGCCGACCTCATGCTGGATCGGGATTACAACGGCCACGGCATCTGCCACTGGGAGATGACCTCGGTGGTGGTGCAGATGAAACCCACCGGGGCCGCAGGCGAAACGTTCTTTGTACCAGCCATCCCGGGCAGCAAGCTCTCACCCGGCAACACGCTGACCATTTACTACAACAAGAACGCCTATACCCGCAAAGATGCCAGTGCACTGGGCAACCCAGGCTTCAGTGACCGCCAGCACATATCGCCCTCGATAGCGGAGTCGGACCTGTTCACCATCACCTTCCGTGTCGAAGAAGAGGCATCACCATGAGCATGGGAAGCCAGCAATACGCTTATCTGGCTGACCATAGCTATGGCCGCAATGAAAAGGGCGAGCTGGTCGACCTGAAATCACTGGTGGGTAAAACGGCCAACATCGGCGGAGAAGATTACAAAGTCCTGCATTACGCGGACGAGCGCTCGGGCTATCAGGGCGCCATTTATCAGCACGTAGGCAGCGGTGACATCGTGGTGGCACACCGCGGTACCGAGTTCGACAGGCAGACCATGGCCGATCTGGTCAAGGCCGATGGTCTGATGATGTTCTCTCGATACAACCCGCAAGCCGACGACGCCATCGCGCTCAGCGCCGAGGCCGTCAAGCTGGCAAGGGAAATGGCCGAGGATGGTGGCCGTGCCCCCCGGATCACCCACACCGGTCATTCCCTGGGCGGCACCCTGGCCCAGATCAGCGGGCATTACTACGGCCATGGCGGCGAGACCTTCAATGCCTACGGTGCCGCCAGCCTGAACATCCGCAACCCGGCCACCGGGGAGTTTTACCGTTTGCCCGAAGGCGGCAATGCCTTTGTCAACCACGTCATGGCCGGCGACATGGTCAGCGCCGCCTCGCCGCACTACGGCCAGCAGCGGCGTTACACCAACCAGCGCGAGATCGACACCCTGGTGGGCAGTGGGTATGACAATGACAGGGGCTTTGATTTACGCAACGACATCGGCGCGGCGGTTGCCACCATCCGTGGCGGTTCCCACGACATGAACAACTTTCTGCCCTGGAATGGCGACAACAAGCGCGACGTCTCCATCCTCGTGGACCCGAACGCACAGCGACTGGCCGCGCAGTATGCCCCCATGTTCGACAAGTACCGCGGCGATGTGCAGGGACGGCGCGAGGGCATCGGTCTGCTGGGCACGAACCTGCAGGACGTGATTCAGGTATTCAAGGATCCCCTGCCGGCCGGCGAGCCCGCGCGGCGTGCCGGCGGCCGGCTGGGCGCCGCGTTGCAGGAGGACAGCGTGCCGGACATGCGTCTGCCCGGTCACCCGGCCAATCCCCGTTACCAGCAGGCCTATGCCGCCATGAGCGATATCGACCGCTCACTCAACCGAACACCGGACCAGGTGACCGAGCGCGTCGCCGCCTCGCTCACTGCAAGCAGCGTGGGCATGCCCAGCATCGAACGGGTGGCGTTGAGCAACGACGGCCGCCATGCCTTTGCCGTGGCCGGCGGCCCTGGTCCAGCCGAGGCCCGCGAACGGATCAGCGTGAATATCAACGAGGCCATGCAACGCCCGGTGGAAGCCAGCACCGCGCAGTGGCAGCAGGCCAGTGAGCAGCTTGCACAGACCCAGAACAACCCGCAGCAGGAACAGCAAAGAAGCGCTGGTGGCCCGGCCTTGGCCTGACCGCATATGCGGCCCCCTCCTTTCGGGCCTGATCGCTCAGGGCCATGAAGGATTACACCGGCACACAAATCGCGGCCGGGGCCGCTCCTACAAAGGCGAAGCCATCTGTACGAGGTCGCTGCAAGCGGCGCTGGAGGTTTTCTTGAGCCACAAGCCACGACGGGCGCCCGCCTGCGTGTGAATCGCTGCCGGGGCCACTCCTGGAAGAGGCGTGAAAGCAACCCACATGAGATCCCGCACACAGACACGGCAGACTTCTTGAGCAGCACCCTGGCGTGGCAGCGCACCTGCGCGCGACGGCCTCAGTCGTGCAGCAGGCCGGGGTCGGCGTGGCGGGCCTTGAGCAAGGCTTCCACATCGGCCAGCCCCAGGCCGCGGTCACGCAGCAACACGGTGAGGTGGAACAGCAGGTCGGCCGCTTCGCCGGTGAGGTCTTCCCGGCCCTGGGCCACCGCGGCCAGGGCGGCTTCGACGCCTTCCTCGCCCACCTTCTGGGCGATATGGCGGGTGCCCTTGGTGAACAGCTTGCTGGTGTAGCTGCCCTCGGGCATGTCGGCCTTGCGCCGGGCCACCAGCGCATCCAGCTCGGCAAGGAAGTTGCCCGGTGCCGCCGGGAAGCAGCTTGCGGTGCCCTTGTGGCAGGTGGGGCCATCCGGGTTGGCCAGCACCAGCAGGGTGTCGTTGTCGCAATCGACCTTGATGTCGACCACGTTGAGCCAGTTTTCCGAGGATTCGCCCTTCATCCACAGCCGCTGCTTGCTGCGGCTGAAGAAGGTGACCTTGCCGGTATCGCAGGTCATCTGCAGCGCGGCCTGGTCCATGTAGCCGAGCATGAGCACGCGCAGGTTGGACGCGTCCTGCACGATCACCGGCACCAGGCCGTCGACCTTGGCCCAGTCCAGCGCAGGCAGGGCTTGGAAATCAATAGACATCACGCACCTCGATCTGCTTCTCGCGCAGGAAGGATTTGAGTTCCGGAATCGCGATGGCACCGGAATGGAACACGCTGGCGGCCAGTGCGCCGTCCACATCGGCCTGGTCAAACACGTTGGCAAAGTGGGCCATCTCGCCTGCACCGCCGGAGGCGATCAAGGGCACCTTGCACAGCGCGCGGGCGGCGCGCAGCTGGACGATGTCATAGCCACGCTTGACCCCGTCGTTGTCCATGCAGTTGAGCACGATCTCCCCTGCCCCGCGCTGCTGTACCTCGGCCACCCAGTCCAGGGTGCGGCGGGCCTCGCTGCGGGTCCTGGACGGGTCACCGGTGAACGAGCGCACGCGCCACTGGCCGTCTTCTTCCTTGATTGAATCGATGCCCACCACCACGCACTGCTGACCGAAGGCCTGGGCCAGTTCGCCGATCAGCTCGGGCCGCTGCAGGGCCGGGGTGTTGATGGAGATCTTGTCGGCACCGGCATGCAGGATGGCGCGGGCGGTTTCCACATCCTTGATACCGCCGGCCACGCAGAACGGAATGTCGATCAGCCGGGCGACGCGCTCGACCCAGCTGCGGTCCACGCTGCGCCCTTCCGGGCTGGCGGTGATGTCGTAGAACACCAGTTCGTCGGCACCGTTGTCGCGGTAGCGCAGGGCCAGCTCGACGATGTCGCCCATGTCGATGTGGTCGCGGAACCTGACGCCCTTGACCACCCGCCCCTCGCGCACGTCCAGGCAGGGAATGATGCGGCGGCTCAGCATGCCAGGGCCTCGCTCAATTGCAGGCGGCCTTC
This sequence comes from Stenotrophomonas sp., assembly GCA_051885115.1. Taxonomy (GTDB): domain Bacteria; phylum Pseudomonadota; class Gammaproteobacteria; order Xanthomonadales; family Xanthomonadaceae; genus Stenotrophomonas. The sequence continues at coordinate 4,406 of JBJEWP010000097.1, forward strand.
CAGCAGGGCCTTGCCCAGCACCGCACCACCGCAGCCTGCGGCCTTGGCCGCGGCCACATCGGCCAGGTCACGCACACCGCCAGAGGCCTGCACGGCCACGCCGGGCAGCAGTGCCACCAGGTGCTGGTAGAGCTCGATATTGGGGCCGGACAGCATGCCGTCGCGGGCGATGTCGGTGCACAGCAGGTGCTGCATGCCGGCGGCGGCATAACGCTGGGCCAGTTCGTCCAGGGTGACATCGGCCGTTTCGGTCCAGCCGTGTACCGGCAGGCGCCAGACGCCATCCGCGCCCTGACGGGTGTCCAGGGCGATGGTCAGGCGCTCTGCGCCGAACTCTGCCAGCCAACCGATGACGGTATCCGGGTCACGCACGGCGACCGAACCGACCACCACACGCGCCGCGCCTGCGGCCAGGATCGCCGCCACATCATCGCGGCTGCGCACGCCACCGCCGGTCTGGATCTTCAGGCCGGTCTGCGCGCTGATCGCCCCCAGGGTTTCGGCCAAGGTGTAACCACCGGCCTTGGCCGCATCCAGGTCGACCAGGTGCATCCACTGCGCACCGCTATCGGCAAAGGCCTGCGCACGCGGCAGCACGTCATCGCCATAGGTGGTCTGCTGGTTGTAGTCGCCCTGGACCAGGCGCACCACCGCACCGTTGCGGATATCCAGCGCGGGATAGACGACAAAACTCATGAGAAATCCATTGCCAGGAAGTTGCGCAGCAGTTGCTCGCCGGGGCCGGCCGAACGTTCGGGATGGAACTGGGCACCGCAGTACAGGCCGTGCTGCACCATGGCGGTGAACAGCCCACCGTGGTGGCTCACCGCCACCGTGTGGCTGGACACCGGTGCGGCATAGCTGTGCACGAAGTAGGCACTGGCACCGGCGGCGATGCCATCGAGCAGCGGCGATTCGCGCAGGGCCAGCAGCTTGTTCCAGCCCATGTGCGGCACGCGGATGCCGATGGCCGGCTTGAGCCGGCGCACCACGCCGGGCAGCAGGCCCAAGGCATCCACGTTGCCCTCTTCGCTGTGTTCGTACAGCAGCTGCATGCCCAGGCAGATGCCCAGCAGGGGTTTGTCCAGCTGGCGTAGCGGCTGCACCAGGCCCTGCCGCTCCAACCGGGCCATGCCCTCGGCAGCGGCGCCCACGCCGGGCAGGATGACCCGCTGGCAGGCGGCCAGTTCGTCGGCATCGCGTACCAAGGCCACCTCAACGCCGATACGCTCCAGTGCATAGCGCACCGAGCCGAGGTTGGCGCCACCGGCATCAATCAGGCCGACCGTCGGTTTGCCCTCGCTCACAGCGCCCCCTTGGTGGAAGGCAGCTCGGTGCCCACGCGGGCAATGCACTGGCGCAGGGTGCGGGCAAAAGCCTTGAAGCCGGCTTCGATCTTGTGGTGATCGTTGTCACCTTCCACAGTCAGGTGCAGGTTCATGCCGGAAGCATCACACAGCGAGCGCCAGAAGTGCTCGACCAGCTCGGTCGGCAGGTCGCCCACCTTTTCGCGCTTGAATTCGGTTTTGAACACCAGATACGGGCGGCCGGAGAAATCCAGCGCGCACGAGGCCTGGGTTTCGTCCATCGGCAGCACGAAACCGTAACGGCCGATGCCACGTTTGTCGCCCAGCGCCTCGCGCAGGGCCTGGCCCAGGGCCAGGGCGGTGTCCTCGACAGTGTGGTGCTCGTCGATATGCAGGTCACCCTTGGTTTCCACCTGCAACGCAATACCGCCATGACGGGCGATCTGCTCGAGCATGTGGTCGAAGAACGGCAGGCCGGTTTCGAAACGGCACGGGCCGGTCGCATCCAGGTCCACCGCGATGCGGATCCGGGTTTCCTTGGTATTGCGCTCTACATGCGCACGACGCGGCGCATCGGCCAGCTCGTGGGCAATGCCGTCCCAGTCCCACTCCCCGCCGAACTCGTCGGTAGCGAGCTGGAAGGCGCGGATCTTCATGTTGTCGGCAAACTGCACATCGGTCGGGCGGTCGCCCACCATCGCGCTGCGCGACCAGTCGATCGTGCGGTCCTGCAGGTAGCCCACCATCATGCCGATGCCCGGCTTGCGGTTGGGGCTGTTGTCGGCCGGGAAACTGGGGTCGATCAGCACATCGCGGAAGGTGATGCCCTGGCTTTCGAAGACCTGCATCATCAGGTTGTGCGGGCCGTCGAAGGTCGCCTGCGGGTAGGCCGGCGTGCCCAGGCCGTCCTGGTTGGAGACGATCACGAACTGCCAGCCGGCATCGCGCAGCTTGAGCAGGGCCGGGATCACATTGCGCACAAAGCGCAGCTTCTCGAACGCATCGATCTGGTAGTCGGCCGGCTCCTCGATCAGGGTGCCGTCACGGTCGATGAAAAGAATCGGAGTCATGCGGTGGCCTTCAAAGCGCAGAGCGTGGCGATCACGCGGTCATTCTGTTCGGGCGTGCCCAGGGTAATACGCAGGGCGTCACCAAGCTGTGGCGCGGCGCGCTGGTCACGCACCACGATGCCGGCAGCCAGCAAGGCCTGGAATGCGGCCTCGGCATCGTGGAAACGGGCCAGCACGAAGTTGGCATCGGAAGGATAGACGCGGCGCACGATCGGCAGCGTGGCCAGTGCGTCCTGCAGGCGGGCGCGCTCGGCACGGATCTGCGCCACGCGCTGGGCAGTGAGCTCACGTGCCTGGGCACTGAGCCCGGCCAAGGCCAGGGCGCTGCACGGGGCGGGAATCGGATACGGCGCCTGCACCTTGCGCAGCAGGGCGATCAGCCCGGCATCGGCAATCAGGGTGCCGATGCGTGCCGCCGCCAGGCCGTGTGCCTTGGACAGCGTACGCAGCACGGCGATGTTGGCATGCTCGCCCATCAGGCTGACGGCGGAAGGCTCATCGGCAAATTCGCCGTAGGCCTCGTCCACCACCACCAGCGCACGACCGGCCAGCGCCGTGGCCACCCGCACCACATCGGCCAGCGGCACGCTCCTGCCACCCGGGTTGGACGGCGAGCACAGGAACACCAGCTTGGCCTGGCCGGCAATGGCGGCAGCAATCACGGCCGCGATGTCCGGCACCAGGCCGTCATCGGTATCGACCAGCGGCACCTCGATGGCCCTGGCCCCCTGCAAGCGGGCACTGACCGCATACATGCCGAACACCGGCGGAGTGAACAGCACGCCGTCGCGGCCGGGCTCGCACAGGCTGCGCACCAGCAGGTCGATGGCCTCGTCGCTGCCACGGCCGACCAGCACCTGGGAAGCTTGCGCGCCGTACAGCGCAGCCAACGCGGCCACCAGCGCGGCCGGCTGCGGCTCGGGATAGCGGCGGCAGGAGCCGGCCTCATCCCCCAGGTTGGCCCAGGCCGCCTCGTTGGCATTGAGCCAGACATCGCCGCTCAATTTGGCGGTGCGCGCGGAACAATAGCCGCCAAAGCCAGCCAGATCCGCCCGCACCAGATTCAACACGTCGCTCACGGCTGCACTCCCAGGCGCAGGGCCACCGCATTGGCGTGGGCACCCAGGCCTTCGGCGCGGGCCAGGGTGAGCGCACAGGGGCCGATGGCCGCCATGCCTTCGGCGCTGGCCGACTGCACCGAAATCTGGTTCTGGAAGCTGGCCACGCTCACGCCCGAATACGCGCGCGCCGCACCGGCGGTGGGCAGCACGTGGTTGGTGCCCGAGCAGTAATCGCCCAGTGCTTCGGGGGTGTAATCGCCCAGGAACACTGAACCGGCCGCCTGCACCTGGTCCAACCAGGCTTCCGGCTGGCGCAGGGCCAGGATCAAGTGCTCCGGCGCATAGCGGTTGGAGATGGCAAAGGCCTGGGCGATCGATTCCACCCGGATCAGGCGCGAGGCATCCAGCGCCTGGCGGGCGATGCCTTCGCGGCCGAGCTGGGCCACTTGCTTCTCCACTTCAATGGCCACGGCCGCGATCAGCGCATCGCTGTCAGACAGCAGCAGCACCTGCGAATCGGGGCCATGCTCGGCCTGGGAAAGCAAGTCGGCGGCAACAAAGGCCGGATTGGCACCGGCATCGGCAATCACCAGCACCTCGGACGGGCCGGCCGGCATGTCGATGGCCGCCGCGCCATCCTGCGCCACCTGCTGCTTGGCCTCGGTCACAAAGGAATTGCCCGGGCCGAACAGCTTGTCGCAGGCCGGCACCTGTTCGGTGCCATAGGCCATGGCGGCAATGGCCTGGGCGCCGCCAAGCTTGAACACGCGTTGCACGCCGGTCAGACGTGCCGCGACCAATACGGCCGGGTCGGCCGTGCCGTCCTTGCGCGGCGGCGTGCACAGGATCACCTGCGCACAACCCGCCAGCTGCGCCGGCACACCCAGCATCATCGCGGTGGACGGCAGCGGTGCACTGCCGGCCGGCACGTACAGGCCAACGCGGCCAATCGGCCGGATGATCTTGCCGCAGGTCACACCGGGAGCGGTCTGCAGCGAATACGGCTGGG
>JBJEWP010000098.1:0-8781 GCA_051885115.1 Stenotrophomonas sp.
GCAAGCGGCCAAGCTGCACTGACAACGATCTTGGGGACAGGCAATGAAGCAGGTGCTGTTGGGGGCGGTTCTGGGGCTGCTGGTGGCGGGCAATGCGCAGGCGCAATCGCCGCAGGATGCCTGGTGGGCGCAGTTGCAGGGGCTGTGTGGCAAGGCGTTTGCGGGCAAGGAGGTGTGGGGCGCGCAAGGTTCGGCCTTTGCCGGGCAGGACATCCGCATCCATGTACGCGAATGCACGCCGCAGCGCATCCGGGTGCCGCTGGTGGTGGGTGATGACCGCTCGCGTACCTGGGTGTTTACCCGCAGCGAGGCTGGCATCACCCTGCGTCACGACCATCGCCATGCCGATGGCAGCGAGGACACCCTCACCCAGTACGGCGGCACCACGGTCAACCGTGGCAGCGCCCAGGTGCAGGTGTTTCCCGGCGACCAGCTCACCGCCGATGTCATCCCCGGCAGTGGCATCAGCAGTGTCTGGCAGATCACCCTGGAACCCGGCCAGCGCCTGATCTATGCCGGCAACCGCGTCGGCACCGCGCGTGGTTTCCAGATCGATTTTGACCTCAGCCAGCCGGTGGATGCTCCGCCCGCACCGTGGGGCTGGTGACGGTTGTTCAATGCAGAACGACGCGGTGAAAAATCGCCGTCGTTCGTTGAGCATCACGCTGCCTGTTTCAATTCCTCATGCAGGCCAACAACGCAGGTCAGAAGTGGAGGTGAAACATCGCAAGACGGGTAGCCATGCTGCCCGTGCAGGTCGAATCCCGCTCATGGTTGATTGCGTGAAACTTCACCGTCGTGCGATCCAACGGCTTGAGCCTGCTTGTCGTGCGCGCGCTTTGTTGGCCTACGGCTATGAGGTTTCTCTTGCGCTGGTGGTGTGGTGGAGTGTGCTGGCTCAGTCCAAACGCCAGCTCACGCCGGCATATACGCTGCGGCCTTCGCCGGGGGTGGAGCGGGCCAGGTCGCGGCCGGCATCGTTGTAGCCGGGGGTGACGCTGGCGGCGTAGCGGCGGTCACCGATGTTGCGCATTTCCGCCCAGGCCTGCCAGCGGCCGCCGGGGGCGTCATAGCCGATGCGGCTGCCCAGCAGTACGCGTGAATCGGCCCAGAAGCTGTTGGCGTAGTCCACCGCCATGCGCGAGGCGTAGTCGGTATTGATGGCGGCATACAGGCCGCTGGCATGGTCAAAACGCAGCTGGGCCTGGTAGGCGTGGCGGGGCAGGCCGGGCAGCTGGTTGCGGCCGAAGCGGGCATCGTGGCGGTAGCGGAAGTCGCTGAAGGTGTAGGCCTGGCGCAGTGACAGACGGCCGTCGGCACCTTGCCACAGCGGGCTGTCCAGGCCAGCCTCGATGCCGCGGTGCACGGTCGGGCTGGCGTTGTTTTCGGCAACGAACAGGTCCGGGGCCGGGCGCAGTTCCACGCTGAGCAGCTCGTGCTTGAGGTGGGCGTAGTAGCCGGTCAGTTCCCACTGGCCGATTGCGGCCTGGCCGCGGGCGCCCAGTTCCAGGGTGTTGGCGGTCTGGTTGCGCATCGGCACCGGGGCGCTCTGGCGGCCGCTGGACGGGCCGTTGCCGGGGCCGAAGTACTGGTCAGAACCCCAGATCATCGACCACGGGTGGGCCGCTTCCAGCGAGCGGCCGAGGTTGCCGAACCACTGCAGTTGTGCCGACTGCTGCCAGCTCAGGCCCACCCGCGGGGCCAGGTCCCACTGCTGCTGGTTGACCCGGCCATCGCTCTGCGGCCAGCGCACCTGCACCTCACGGCGGGTGTTGATCGCGGCCAGGCTGCTGTGCAGGTCCAGCTGCGGGTGCAGGCTCAGGGTGTTGTCCACATGCACGGTGGTGTCGGTGCCGTAGTGGGAAAAACGCCGGGTCTGGGTGCCGGCGGCGTAGCCGTTGTTGTCCCGGCGCAGTGATTCACGCACATCCGCATCCAGGTCGTGGCTGGCGCGCAGGCCCAGCCGGGTCTGGCTGGGGTAGCCGAACAGGGTGTGCTGGCGCTGGTAGAGCACGCTGGCATTGAGCCCGGCGTAATCCAGCTGCTGGCGGTACAGGCTTTCGTTGAGGTCCATCGGGTAGCGGTGGTAGACCAGCCCGGCCTGCAGCGAGGAATCGGCATCGATCTGCCAGCGGGTCATGTTGCCCAGCCAGGTACTGCCGTGCTGGGGGCGGTTGGCATCGATGGACAGGTTGTAGGCATTGGCTGCGCGCGGGTCGTTGCGGATCTGCTCGCGGGTCAGCCGGCCCGGGGTCTGGTGGTCGGTCTGGCGCCAGCGCAGGAAGAAGCGGGTTTCCAGCTCGGGGCTGATCTGCCAGCCGAGGTTGGCCATCGCGCCACGGCCTTCGCTGGCGGCGTGGCGCTGGTAGCCGTCCGCTTCGGTGTCGGTGTAGGCCAGCAGCCAGTCCAGGTTGCCGTTCACGCCACCGGCGCGGATGCCGCGCTTCTGGTAGCCATGGCTGCCGGCCTGGTAGTCCAGCTGCACCCCGGCCGAATCGCGGCCGCTGCGGCTGGTGTAGTCGATCGAGCCACCGAGGGCGGCGGCGCCGCGCTGCAGGCCGTTGGCCCCGCGCAGCACTTCCACCCGCGACAGCCACGACGGTTCGAGCAGCTCGTACGGGGTGCCGCCGGCGCCGGTCAGCGGCAGGCCGTCAATGGACACCGCGATGCCCGAGGCGTGGGCGCCGGGGCCGCGGTTGATGCCCGAGCCACGGATGGACACCTTGCTGCCTTCATTGCCCGGCGATTGCACCGCGATGCCCGGCTGGCCGGCCAGCACGTCGGCGCTGTTGGCCAGGCGGGTGCCGGCGCGGTCCAGGATGAGCACATTGCTGGCGCCGGCAATGTTGCGCAGGGCCTGGTTGCCGTTGGCGGTGACCACCACCGCGTCCAGTTCGGCGGCGCGCGGGGCGTCGGCGTGGGCCTGGCTGGCCAGGCCCAGGGCGATGGCCAGGGCCAGTACGGAGGGGGTGGCACGGGGGATCGGATAAGCCATGAATCAACGACGTCAAACCGGTGAAGCGGGCCAGTATGCGTATCCATACGCTGTTGTCACTTTTGTCTGAACTTCTGTTCAGTTGGCATTTTTCCATACGATGCCGTGTCGTTGGCTGCATTTTGGCAGCAGATGCCGCATGGGAGCTGGCTCGCTGCCGGGCCGCAGGCGGTAAACTTGCGGGCAACTGAAAACGCCGCACAGGCAAAGGAAACCCGGCATGGGCATGACCACCACGGCCTCGGGCCTGCAGTACGAAGACACCACCGTCGGCCCCGGCGGCCCGGCCCGGCCCGGGCGCAATGTCGTGGTGCACTACACCGGCTGGCTGTATGTGGACGGCCAGCGCGGGGCGCAGTTTGATTCCAGCCATGACCATGGCGAGCCGCTGATCTTCCCGCTGGGCAAGGGCGCGGTGATCAAGGGCTGGGACGAGGGCGTGGCCGGCATGCGTGTTGGTGGCCGGCGCACCCTGCTCATTCCGCCGGCGCTGGGTTATGGCAAGCGTGGTGCGGGGCGGGCGATCCCGCCCAATGCCACCTTGCTGTTCGAAGTTGAATTGCTGGCCGGCTGAGCCGGTTCAGCCGGCCATCGTCCCGGCCGTGGTGGCGATGGCTACCCGGCCCATCGTCATCATCGCGGCGAAGGCACGGGGAGGCGGTGCTGGCCCGGCCCAGCGTTCCTGGCCCCTGCCGCAGGCACCGGGTTGGGCGCCGTTGTCGACCAGGGCCTGCCACGGGTGATCGGTCTGGGCCCGGTCGTCGCTGGCCGCCTGCAAGGAGAGGCCTGGTTGTGGATGACGGCCGGGCTGCCATACAGGCCCAGGCAGGGGATGCCGGGGCCTGGAATCGCACGTCCAGCACCTGACCGGCGCGGCCGCCGGGGTAATCACCCGGGGCATGCTGGATGCCCAGCACCCAGCACCCAGCACCCAGCTGTCGGCAACGGTGGCTGCATGGAGGTGGCGACTTCCAGGGCCGGGCCCCCGCACCACAGGCAAACGCTGCCGGGCTCCCTCATGGGGCTCCCGGCAGGTCAGCGGCGGATCTCGAAAATGGTGTTGAAACCGCCGTAGATCAGGCGCTTGCCATCGAACGGCATGGGGGTATCGGCGTTCATCCGCGAATCGCTCATCATCGCCTGCATGCCGGCATCGCGGGTGTCCTTGTCCGGCCATTCGACCCAGGAAAAGACCACCGCCTCGTCCTCCCCGGCCTGCACCGCACGGTAGAAGTCGGTCAGCTTGCCGTGCGGGACGTCATCGCCCCAGCACTCCACCACCCGCAGCGCACCGTACTCCAGGAACAGCGCATCCATCTGCCGGGCGTGTTCGAGGAAGGCGGGCTTGTTGGCCTGCGGCACCGCGGCCAGGAATCCATCGACATAGGGCATGGGACTTCTCCGTTGCGTGCAGGCCCGTGGCGGGCCGGGAGGGCCAGCGTGCGCGCGCCGATGTTGCCGCCCTGTGCACCCGGGGTGGTGGTCCTGTGGGGCGCGGAACTGTGCCCTCGGTCAGGGTTTGGTGATTCTTCGTCAAAAAAGTGGCGCACTCCGTGGCACAAGGTGACGCAATGCGTCAGTATCTGCCGCGTTGAGGGGTTGGATCAGGGAGAGGTGGCCATGCTTGTCGTCATTGTCGGAGTGCTGCTGGTGGCGGCTGTGCTGTGGTTGAAAAACCACCGGCAGGCGGACAAACAACTGCGCCAGGCGCAGGAGCAGAGCTTTTCGCAGCTGCGTTTTCCTGCCTACGGCCAGCGCCTGACCGGCGCCGAGGTGACGGTGATCCGGCGTGACAACTGCCCGCCGCCGGCTCCGGCCCCGACCCTGCCGGCCGCACAGGCGGCAGCCGAGGCCAGCTGGTGGTACTGCATGGGGCCGCGGCGGACCTGCTACATGGCCGTGGCCCTGTGTGAGCGCCAGTGGCTGCGCTGGCAGGTGCGCTGGGTGATCCGGCCGCTGGACGAACAGCACATGCGCCAGTTGCTCGATGGCGATGATGAAGCCATGTGGCTGGCCTTTGGTGAGGTGGGCGAGCGCGGCCTGCAGCTCTAGCCGGAGTGCCGTGCCGTTTGGCGCAGGTGTGATGAGTGTGGGTAAGCAGTACGGGAGTGCTGTTGTTGGCCGTGCCGGGAGACCGGCACGGTTTTTTTGTTGCCTGGCGCCCCGGTCACCGCCGCCATTGCCGCGGTCGTGCAAATGGTGTGACTATCAAGCCGCTGCTTGCAGTCCCGCAGCACCTGCGCAAGGTAGCGATGAGGAGAGGCAATGGATTTGAAGCCAGGTTGGCTGCCCGGGTTGTGGTTGGTGAGCGGGCGCGACCGGGGGGCAGGCAATGCCCCGCAGTTGCAGCAGAGCCTGTGCCGGCAACGTCTGGCCATTGCTGGCGGCCTGCTCGACGGGCACCGCCTGCGGGTGGTGCTTGCCCCGATGCCGAGCGCCGAGGCGCTGGCCGCCGGGCGCGCCAGCGTGGCTTGGTATTGCCTGGGGCCGGGGGGGCAGGGTTATCGCGCGCTGGCCGATTGCCGCCGCAACTGGCGGGGTTGGCAGGTGGATTGGCAGCTGCAGCCACTGGCGCCGGCGCAGCTGCAGCAGGCGTTGGCACAAGACCCCCAGGCCACGGCGCGGGTGTTTGGCACGCTGCGTGGGCAGCGTCTGTACGCCTGAAAGCCGCCGGCCGCCTGGATCAGGCGCAGACCCGGGCCAGAAAGGCCAGCAGGCGTTGCTGGCTGAGCTGGCCCTCGGCGCTGTCCAGGTCGAACTGGTATTCGTGCAGCAGCGGCGGCTGGTGGTCGGCGGCAAAGAACAGGCTGTCCACGTCCACCCCGAGGCTGCGCAGGCGTTGCTCCAGCGCCAGCGCCTGCGGCATCAGCGGGTCGGCATTGCCGCTGGTCAGGTAGCACGGCGGGAAGCGGGCATTGACGTTGGGGGTGATGGCCATCAGCTGCAGGCGGGCATCGCGGCGGAAATCGCGCTTTCCGGTGTAAGCCCACAGCAGGCTGTCGACAAACCAGTTGCGGCCGACCCCGGCCAGGTCGAACGCGCCGGACAGCAGCACCAGCCCGCGCAAGCGCTGCAGCAACGGGTGCGGTGCAATGCCGACCCGGCGGGCATAGCCGGCGCTGCTGCCGAGCAGGGCCAGCTGGGCGCTGATCTGCGCCCCGGCCGAGGAGCCGCCCAGCACCAGGCGGTGGGTATCCAGGCCGAGGCTGTCGGCCTGTTCGTGCAGCCAGCCCAGAGCCTTGTTCACCTGTCGCAACGGGGTCGGGTAGCGGGCATCGCGGCGTGAGGTGGAATAGCCCACCGCCACCGTGGCGTAGCCGGCACTGGCAACGATGCGCAGCCAGTGGCTGACCGCCTGGCGGCTGCCGGCCACCCAGCCGCCTCCGTGGACCCAGACCAGGGCGGGCAGGGCCTGTGGCGCGGCCGCCGGCAGATAAATGTCCAGATGCTCGTCGGCGTGGCTGCCATAAGCCAGGTCTGCCAGGTGGCGCACATCCTCCGGGACATGCGGGGCCAGCCGCGCCAGGGTCCGGGCATCGCCATGGTTGAACAGCTGTTTGATCAGCAGCGCACCGGGCCACGGGCTCAGCCGCAGCGCTGCCCGAATCCCCAGCAGGGCGCCCAGGCCCAGCCCGAGTCCATGGACAGTGCGTCGCTTCATGCTCCCCCCTTGCGGCTGTGCGCCCGGGCGCAGTGTAGGTGGCCACCGGTGGGAGATGGATCAACATGGCTGCCAATCTGCGTACAGGGAAGCTTTGGCCGGGATGGGGTCAGGTTTGTATCGGAAACAGGCCTTGCACGCTGCGGCTGGCGATTGTGGGTATCTGCAGGCCGTGACGCAGGATGTGCAGCCCTGCCTGATGCAACGCATCGGTACGCGCAGCAACCGCATCGCTGGGAACCCAGACAGTGAGTCCGCGCATGTTGGCTTCCATGGCTGTGGCCAGGATGCAGGCGTCGGTGGCCAGGCCTGCCAGTACCACATGGTGGATCTGGCGTTGTTCGAGCAGTACCGGCAACGGCGTGGCATGCAGGGCGGAGTGCCGGGGTTTGAGCAGGCGTAGATGGTGATCGGCAGGGGACAGTTGTCTGGCCAGTTCCGCTGCCGCTCCGCCCTGCTTGCGACAGTGATCCACCAAGGTATCAAGGTCGTCCTGCCAATGGCCGAAATTGTCATTGGCGTGGATCACCTCTGCATGGCCCTGGTCAAAGCGTGCACGCAAGGCTGCGATGTTTGGCGCGATCTGCAGCGCACGCCGGGCCAGTCCTGCACCGCCGGCAAAGGCAAAGGTGCTGAATACATCAATCACCAGCAGGGCGCAGCGCGGGCCTGCGTTCACTGCTTTCCCTGCCGTTTGAAGAAGCTGATCTTGCCAGATGTCTCCAGTACGGCCAGGCGGATCTGGCTGACGCGGATGATGCCGGCCTGGCGCCTTGCGCTGGCAAATTCGTTGTCGCTGATTGCAGCCTGCCGCAGACGCTGGCGGAAAACCATGCCATTGCAGGCCAATATCCGGGGGCTTCCCTCCAGCTTCTGGTCCACCGCCGTGAAGCGTGTGGCCAGGCGGCCGGTGACGGCATTGATCAGCATCAGGGTGGCAGCAAGCAACAGGCCACCCAGCAGTGAAACATCCTCGCCGATCAAGGAGTTCTGTACTGCGGTGCCCAAAAGCACCAACACGATCAAATCGAACGGCGTGGTTTGCTCCAGGGTGCGCTTGGCGGTGATGCGCAGCAGCACCAGCAGGCAGACATAAACCGCCACTGCACGCAGCACCAGCTCCCACCAGGGCATGTCCAGAACAAGCAGCCGGGACAAGGTCTGTTCCATCGTTATCACCTCACCGCCATTGGGCCGCATGGCCGGTCAACCATGCGTGACCGGCAGCCTTCGGCTGGCCCTAGAATGGGGCCATCTGCAGCCCGGAGGCGATATGAGCATCTTGAACTTCATCCGCAAGGAACTGATCGAGATCATCGAATGGACCGATGATTCGCGTGACACCCTGGCCTACCGCTGGCCGGATGAGGACCGCCAGATCAAGAACGGCGCGCAGCTGATCGTGCGCGAGTCGCAGCAGGTGCAGTTCGTTGCGGCCGGCCAGTACGCCGACCTGTTCGGCCCCGGCAAGCACACCCTGAGCACCGAAAACATTCCGGTGCTGTCCACCCTCCTGGGCTGGAAGTACGGCTTTGAATCGCCGTTCAAGTGCGATGTCTACTTCCTCAACACCCGCCTGTTCACCGGCAACAAGTGGGGTACCGCCAACCCGGTGATGCTGCGCGATGCCGACTTCGGCATGGTCCGCCTGCGCGCCTTCGGCACCTACGATTTCCGCATCGTCGACCCGCCGAAGTTCCTCAAGGAAGTGGCTGGTACCGACCACAACTTCCGCCTGGACGAGTTCGCCGACACCATGCGTTCGCGCATCGTCAGCGTGTTCTCCGAGGCCCTGGCCCGGGCCGGGGTGCCGGCGCTGGATGTGGCCGCGCGTTATTCCGAACTGGGTGAAGCACTGCTGCCGGTGATCAACCCGGTGATGGTGGACAAGTACGGCATCGAGATCACCGCCTTCGTGGTGGAAAACGTCTCGGTGCCGCCGGAAGTGGAGCAGGCCATCGACAAGCGCGCCAGCATGGGCGCGATCGGCAACCTCAACGACTTCGTCAAATACCAGATGGGCCAGGGCATGGGCCAGGGCGGCGAGGGTGCCGCGGCTGCTGCGGTGCCGGCACAGATGGCGATGGGCTTCGGCATGGCCCAGGAAATGATGAAGTCGATGCAG
>JBJEWP010000099.1:0-10369 GCA_051885115.1 Stenotrophomonas sp.
AGACCAGGCCCGGGGCTTCGAACACGATGCGGCCCTTCAGGCCGATCACGGTGTCACCGGTGTACACGCCACGGCCCACGCCGTAGGGGGCAAACATCTTGTTGAGCTTGGCCAGGATCTGCTCACCCGGCAGTTCCTTGCCGTCCAGGGCAACGGCTTCGCCGTTGACGAACTTCAGGGTCACGGTCAGCGGCTCCACCGGCCAGGCGCTGCGCGGGGCGCACCAGCCGCGGGCACCCTCGCCCGGGGCTTCCCAACGGTCGATCTCGCCGCCGGACATGGTCAGGCCCAGCAGGTTCTCGTTGATGGTGTAGGCCTGCTGCTTGGCGCGCACGCCAAAGCCGCGCTCTTCCAGGTACTTCTGCTCGTAGGCGCGGGTCTGGGTGTGTTCCTTCTGGATCTCACGGATCGGCGCAACGATCTCGTAATCGCCCAGCGCCTTCACGGCCAGGTCGAAACGGACCTGGTCATTGCCCATGCCGGTGCAGCCGTGGGCGATGGCCTTGGTGCCCAGCTCGGCGCAACGCTTCAGGGCGGCATCCACGATCAGGTAACGGTCGGAGACCAGCAGCGGGTACTGACCCTGGTAGGCCTCACCGGCCATCACGAACGGCTTGACGAAACCTTCCCAGATCGCCGGGCCGCCATCCACGGTGACGTGGCTGGCCACGCCCAGCTCGGCTGCACGCTTTTCGATGAAGTCACGCTCTTCGGCATCCACGCCGCCGGTGTCGGCAAACACGGTGTGCACGTTCCAGCCGCGCTCCTGCAGGTAGGGCACGCAGAAGGAGGTATCCAGTCCGCCCGAGAAGGCCAGGACGATGTCTTTATTGCTCATGGGGGGCAGTTCCGGTTGTTGATCAGTTACTGGTTGGCGAGGGTGGCCATGATGGCCTTCTGGACATGCAGGCGGTTTTCCGCCTCGTTGATGGCGATGCAGGCCGGTGAATCCATCACGCCATCCGTAGCCTTGACGTTGCGACGCAGCGGCAAGCAGTGGCTGAACACACCGTTGTTGGTCAGGGCCATCTTGGCCTCGTCGACGATGAAGTGCTTGTACTGGTCGCGGATCGGCTTTTCCGGGCCCCAGTTGCCGAAGAACGGCAGCGCGCCCCAGCTCTTGGCATAAACCACGTCGGCGCCGGCATAGGCGCTGGCAATGTCATGGGACACCTGCAGCGAGCCGCCGGATTCGGCCACGTTCTGTTCGGCCCAGCCCATGTAGCGCTCGTCCAGGATGTAGTCCGGGGTCGGGCACAGCAGGGTCACGTCCATGCCCATGCGGGTGGCAATGGTCAGGGCCGAGTTGGCCACCGCGGTGTTCAGCGGCTTGGGGTGGTAGGTCCAGGTGAGCACGTACTTCTTGCCGCGCAGGTCCTTGGTGCCGAAGTGCTCCTGCAGGGCCAGGATGTGGGCCAGCTCCTGGCATGGGTGGGTGATGGTTTCCATGTTGATCACCGGCACCGGCGAATACTTGGCAAACGCATTGAGCACCCGGTCCTGGCGGTCGATCTGCCAGTCCACAAACTTCGGGAAGGCGCGTACGGCCAGGATGTCGGCGTAGCGGGCCAGCACTTTGGCCACTTCAGCAATGTGCTCCTCGGTGTCGCCGTCCATCACTGTGCCCAGGTCGAACTCGATCGGCCACGCATCCTTGCCCGGCTGCAGCACCACCGCATGACCACCCAGCTGGAAGGTACCCAGCTCGAAGCTGGTGCGGGTGCGCATGGACGGGTTGAAGAACACCAACGCCACCGCCTTGCCCTTGAGCTGGTCACCCAGCTTGGTCTGCTTGAAGGCGCGGGCCTGATCGAGCAGGGCATCCAGTTCCGGACGGCTCCAGTCCTGGGTATTGAGGAAGTGCTTCACAGACATTCACTGATCCTGATGTGGGCGGCCGCAGCGACCGGAAAAGTTTGCTTGAAACCAAATCTTGACGCCAAAAACGAAAAAACCCAGCCTGGGGCTGGGTTTCGGACAGACAGCGCAACGCTCCGGTTTACCCAGCAAGGATGTGGGGTTCCAGTCGGCGGGCACGCGAAGTCATGCCGGAGGCCATCCGGGCAGTACTGCTTGCGTGCTGGTAGTCGGTCGCTTTCATGGCTGGAATCATCGCATGTGCACCTGCAGCACGCAAGTGTACGTGGCTGCCTTCAGTTGCCGTCGGCCGTGCCGGCAATGCTGTTGATCACCGGGGTTACCGAGATACGGATGCGCAGGCGGTTGCCCGGATCCTCGGGCAGACGTGAGCGGTACTTGGTTCCGCGCCAGACATAGTCGACGTCATAGGCGATGGGGCGGCGGAATTCACGACCGACCTCGACCACGCGGCAGTTGCGGGTCAGCAAGGGGTCGCGGCGCACCACTTCGGCATCACCGTCGGCGGGGGCCGATTCCACGACCTGCTCCGCGGCGCCGAACATGCGCCGCACCGAAGTCCAGAAACGGCCCAGACGCCCCTTTTCCTCCTCATCAACCACCACCTGGACCGGATCCAGGGTGCGGGTACTGACGGGCTCGCAATGCTCCTCGGTGCGGGTGGCACGCAGCACCTGGAACACCGGCTCGACATTGAGCACCTGGGCATAGTCATGACGGACATTTTCCACGACCACGGTACGCTCGGCCTGCTCGGGCTCCTGGGCCACCGCCACGCCAACCACACCGGAACACACTACGACCAAGGACAGGACAGGAAGCAGGTTCATTGCCACAGGGTACCCAAATGATGGGCATAGTCTAGGCAGGCACGGCTGCCGCAGGGCTGAACGCCGTTGCCCGGCCCGATCCAGGGACGTCCGTCGTCCCGGGCGTTAGAATGTCCGATCACTTGCCATACCGCCTTGCCATGAGCCTGCGACTGTACAACACCCTGTCACGTCAGACCGAGCCCTTTGCCCCGCTCGACCCGGCCTGCCCCACCATGTACGTCTGTGGCCCGACCGTCTACAACTACGTCCACATCGGCAATGCCCGTGGCCCGGTGGTGTTCGGGGTGCTGGCCGACCTGCTGCGCCGACGCTACGGCGCCCTGCGCTACGCGCGCAACATCACCGACGTGGATGACAAGATCAACGCCGCCGCGCGCGAGGCCGGGGTGCCGATCAGTGCGATCACCGAGCGCTTCGCCGCCGCCTACCTGGAGGACATGGCTGCCCTCGGTGTGCAGGCCCCTGACATCCAGCCCAAGGCCACCGCGCACATCCCGCACATCATCGCGATGATCGAACAGCTGATCGCTGCCGGCCACGCCTATGCCGCGCAAGGCCACGTCCTGTTCTCGGTTGCCTCGTTCAAGGATTACGGCAAGCTGTCGCGCCGCGACCCGGAAGACATGCTTGCCGGGGCCCGTGTCGAAGTGGCCCCGTACAAGCGTGATGCCGGCGACTTCGTGCTGTGGAAGCCCTCCAGCGATGACCTGCCGGGCTGGGAATCGCCGTGGGGCACGGGCCGCCCGGGCTGGCATATTGAATGCTCGGCGATGGCCGCCGCCCACCTGGGCCAGACCATCGACATCCATGCCGGTGGCGTGGACCTGCAGTTCCCGCACCACGAGAATGAAGTGGCGCAGAGTGAGTGTGCCCATGGCGGCGCCCCGTTCGCCCGTTTCTGGATGCACAACGGCATGCTCAATTTTGGTGGCGCCAAGATGAGCAAGTCGCTGGGCAACATCGAACGCGTGCACGACCTGGTCCAGCAGCACCGCCCCGAGGCCCTGCGCTACGCCCTGCTTTCAGCCCACTACCGGCAGCCGCTGGACTGGTCGGACAGCCTGATCGAGCAGTGCACCCGCACCCTGGACCGCCTGTACGGCACCCTGCGCGACCTGGCTGACGTGGCCGCCGAGCCGGTCATCCCGGCGGTGATCGAACAGGTGCTTGACGATGACCTGAACACCCCGCAGGCGCTGGCCGAGCTCGCCGCCATCGCCGCCGACGCGCGCAAGGCCGGCGAGTCTGCCGAACGCGCACGACTGAAGGCCGCCCTGCTCGGCGCCGGCAAGGCCCTGGGCCTGCTGCAGCAGGACCCGGCGCAGTGGTTCAACCATGGCGGCAATGCCGATGATGATGCCCGCATCCAGGCCCTGGTCGACGAGCGCGTGGCCGCCAAGGCCGCGCGTGACTTTGCCCGTGCCGATGCCATCCGCCAGCAACTCACCGATGAAGGCATCGTGCTGGAAGACACCCCGGCCGGCGTGCGCTGGAAGCGCGCCTGATACCCTCGGCGCCGCTTTCGGCGGCGCCACTGACCCGACCCGGAAAGCAACTGCATGACCACCGCCCCCACCTCGCCTTTCCCGCTGGAAGACACCCCGGCCCTGGCCCAGGCCGAAATTGCCGACGAATTCTCCTTTTTCAGCGACTGGTCCGAGCGTTACCAGTACCTGATCGACCTGGGCCGCAAGCTGCCTGACCTGCCGGCCGAGTGGAAGACCGACACCCATCGCCTGACGGGCTGCCAGTCGATGGTCTGGATCGTGGCCGAAGGCAATGCCGACAAGCTCACCTTCCATGCCATCAGTGATTCGGCCATCGTCTCTGGCCTGATCTACCTGGCCCTGCGCGTGTATTCCGGGCGCAGCGCAGCGCAGATCCTGGCCACCACGCCGGATTACGTGGCCGCCATCGGCTTGGCCAAGCACCTGTCGCCCACCCGCAGCAACGGCATGGCCGCGCTGCTGGCCTTCATCCAGGACACCGCCCGCGCCCAGCAGGCCGACTGAGCCATGCAGGGCAACTCGGCCTGGCCTTTGCTGCGTCACCACCCGGGGCTGCGCTGGCTGCTGAGCTACCGCATCTGCGCAATGCTGTCCTACCAGATCGTCGCCGTGGCGGTGGGCTGGCAGCTGTACCAGCGCACCGGCGACCCGTTGGCGCTGGGTCTGGTCGGCCTGGCCGAGGTCCTGCCCTACCTGTGCACCGCCCCCTTCGCCGGTTACCTGGTGGACACCCTGCGCCGCCGCCGGCTGGGCATGGCCGCCTCTGCGGGACTGCTGCTGACCGCCGCCGCGCTGCTGCTGACCGCCCTGCCGGCACTGGACGATGGCCCGGTCTGGCCGATCTATGCCGCCATTGCCGTGACCGGCATGGTGCGCGCCTTCATCACCCCGGTTTACATGGCCCTGTTCGCGCGGGTGCTGCCTCGGGCCGATTACACCCGTGGTGCCAGCCTGGGCAGCATTGCCTTCACCGGCGCGCTGGTGGCCGGCCCGGCACTGGGCGGCGGCCTGATCGCCCTGGGCGGCAGCGCCCTGGCCTATGCCAGCGCCATGGCCTGCGCCCTGGTTGCCGGCCTGGCCATGTGCGGCCTGCAGGTCGATGACAGCCCCCCACCCGGCCCGCACGCCGCCGTTTTCCCGGCCATTGCCGAAGGCGCACGCTTCGTCTGGAACACCCCGGTGATGCTGGCCGCCATGGCTCTGGATATGTTCTCGGTGTTGCTCGGCGGGGTGGTGGCGATGCTGCCGGCCTTCATCGATGACGTCCTGCAGGCAGGCCCGCAGGCCTTGGGCCTGTTGCGCGCCGCCCCGGCCGTCGGCGCCCTGCTGGTCGGCCTGTGGCTGGCCCGCCACCCGCCGGACCGTCACGCCGGCTGGCTGCTGCTGGCCGCGGTGACCGGCTTCGGCCTGTCCATCCTCGGTTTTGCCAATGCCCGCCAGCTGTGGACCGCCGCCGCTTTCCTGCTCTGTTACGGGGCCTTTGACGGGGTTTCGATGGTGCTGCGACAGACCATCTTCCAGCTCGCCACGCCCGATGCGATGCGCGGCCGGGTAGCGTCGATCAATGGCATCTTCATCAGTTCATCCAATGAACTGGGCGCCTTCTATGCGGGCTCGATGGCCCGCCTGCTCGGCCTGCTGCCGGCCATGCTGCTCGGTGGCGGCGCGGTGATCGGTGTGGCCGCGCTCACCGCCTGGCGCAGCCCGGCATTGCGCCGGCTGCACCTGCATCAACTGCGCTGACGCCTCAGCCCCGGGCGCCCGCCTGGGCCTGGCTCCACTGTGCATACAGGCCTTGCTCGCCCTCCGGCAGCAGGGCCTGCAGACCAGAGCCCGACGCCGCCGGGCCGCGGGCCAGACGTTCGTACACCGCCGCGGTAGACAGCCCATGGGCCTGCGCCTGCTCGTTGGAGTAGGCGTACCAGGCCTGCTCGATCCCGCACAGGTACATCGCGGCCAGGCACATCGGGCACGGGTGGCCACTGGCAAAGATCACGCAGCCATCCAGTCGCGGGCTGCCCAGCGCCGCACTGGCCTGACGGATGGCGCGCAGCTCGGCATGGTCGGTGGGGTCGGCGGTGCAGTGGATGGTATTGACGGCCTCGGCCAGCACCTGCCCCTGGCGTACCAGCACCGCACCGAAGGGGCGGCCACCGGCGCTGATGTTTTCCCGTGCCAGGGCAATGGCCCGGCGCATGAATTGCTCTTGTGCCTGCTCGTGCATGCCGATCTCCAAAGAGTAAAAAACCCCGTCGAAACGGGGTTTGTGGTGCTCATTGCACAACCGCAGGCTCAGTCGCCCTGCTGCTTCTGCAGGTGCTCCCAACGCTCCTGGGCATCAATGGTGCGCTCGGCAGTCAGGCGGGCTTCCAGACGGTCCAGACCGATGTCCTCACCGGTGTCAACGCAGTAACCGTAGTCACCGGCTTCCAGACGCTTGAGGGTGGAGTCGATCTTGCCGATCAGCTTGCGGTAGCGGTCACGGGTACGCAGCTCCAGCGAGTTTTCGGTCTCGCGGGTGGCACGCTCGGCCTCGTCGCCGATGTCACGCACTTCATCGCGCAGGTTCTCGATGGTCTGCTTGGATTCCTCCACCAGCTCGGCACGCCAGGTAGCCAGGCGCTGGCGGAAGTACTCCTGCTGCAGCGGGTTCATGTATTCCTCGTCGGCCGAAGGCTTGTAACCTTCCGGCAGCACCGGGCGGCCAGTGGCCTCGTCGATGAGGTAATCCACCACCTTGTATTGCGGGGCAGCCTTGTTGGCACGCACAGGAGAGGTCACCGCCACGGCTACCTTGCCGATGGGGCGTGCTGCCGGCTTGGCCGCAGCAGTCTTGGAAGGGGTCTTGGCAGCAGTTTTCGAAACAGACACAGGATTACCGGATTGCTTGGATTTGGATACGGGCCCCTTGCGGGTACCCGGCGTTGGAGCGGTGGCGTGGGGGCGCGCAGTGTCCACCACGGCAGGTGAAGCTACGGCAACCTTGGCTGCAGCTGCCCCCTTGCGCGGCGGGGAAACACCCGCCTTGCCGGCTGCCGAAGCCGGCTTGGCCGCGGCGGGCTTGAGCACCTTGGTGCTGGCCGGGACGACCGCAGCCTTCTTGCTGGCCGCCGCCTTTTTGACTGCGGGCTTGACGGCCTTGGCCTCAGCCTTCTTGGCAGTGGCCTTCTTGACCACAGCGGTCTTGCTGACAGCCTTGACGGCAACCACCTTCTTGGCCGTTGCGGTTTTGGTGGCAGCCTTGCCGGCAGCCGCCTTCTTGGCCTCCGCGGTCTTGCTGACGGCCTTCTTGACAACAACCTTGTTCACGGCTGCCTTCTTGGCAGCGGGCACCTTCGCCGCCTTCTTGGCGACAGGCTTGGCAGATTCCTTGGCGGCCGTTGCGGCCTGCTTTGCAGTTTTGATCGCAGCCACGAAATGCTCTTCCTTGTTCCCCCGGGGCCCGGGAAGCGGGCCTTTATAACGTACCCGACCGGGGCGGGCAAGCACGACGGAAAAAATCCGTCAACCCGCACCGGAGACAGCCTCCATGCCACCTCCATCGATCAGGACCCACCGGCTGCGCCTGCACGCCGGACAGTGGATCCGGCTTCCGTCAGGGAAACCGACCTGTAATGCCGATCCTGCGACAAGGCCGGCACTTTGCCAAGTGGCCTATCATCTACCGGGTGATCTCACGACTGCTCATTGCCCTGCTGCGCGTCTACAAAGGCTTCATCAGCCCGATGCTAGGCCCCCGTTGCCGTTTCGTGCCCAGCTGCTCGGAATACGCAATGGGGGCAATCGCCCGGCACGGCCCACTCCGCGGCCTGTGGCTGACCACCACCCGTCTGGCTCGATGCCATCCCCTGCACCCGGGCGGCTACGATCCCGTCCCCGGCACTGCCCCCTGCTCCTGCACAGGAAACGCCCCCATGTCTGCTTCCACCCTGATCACCAATGCCCAACTGGTCAACGAAGGCCAGATCCTGCAGGCCGATGTCCGCATCCAAGGCCAGCGCATCGCCAGTATCGCTCCCTCGCTGTCGCCGTTGCCCGGTGAAACCGTGATCGATGCCAGCGGCAAGTGGCTGATGCCGGGCATGATCGATGACCAGGTGCACTTCCGCGAGCCGGGCCTGACCCACAAGGGCGATATCGCCAGCGAATCGGCCGCCCTGGTGGCCGGCGGCCTGACCAGCTTCATGGACATGCCCAACACCAATCCGCCGACCCTGGATTCGACCATTCTGGAAGCCAAGTACGCGCTGGCCGAGGGCCGTGCCTGGGGCAATTACGGCTTCTATCACGGCGCCTCCAACGACAACCTGGAAGCCATCCGCGCCCTGGACCCGAAGAAGGCCCCCGGGGTGAAGGTGTTCATGGGCGCCTCCACCGGCAACATGCTGGTGGACAACCCGGAAACGCTGGACGCGATCTTCCGCGACTGCCCGACCCCGATCATCACCCACTGCGAAGACACGCCGATGATCGACGCCACCCTGAAGGCGTTCGAAGAAAAGTACGGTGATGCGCTGACCCCGCAAATGCACCCTGACATCCGTTCACGCGCCGCCTGCCTGAAGTCGTCCGAACTGGCTGTCTCGCTTGCCAAAAAGCACGGCACCCGCTTGCATGTGCTGCACATCTCCACCGCCGATGAGCTCAAGCTGTTCGAAGCCGGCCCGCTGATCCGCGCCGACGGCAGCCGCAAGCAGATCACCGCTGAAACCTGCGTGCACTTTTTGCACTTCGCCCGCCCCGATTACGCCGAAAAGGGCAACCTGATCAAGTGCAACCCGGCGATCAAGGACGTGGCCGACCGCGAGGCGATCACCGCCGCGCTGGCCAATGATGTGATCGACGTGCTGGCCACCGACCATGCCCCGCATACCTGGGAAGAGAAGCAAAAGCCCTACGCCCAGGCACCGTCCGGCCTGCCGCTGGTGCAGTACGCCCTGGTCGCCGCGCTGGAACGTGTGCACGAAGGCAAGCTGACCCGCGAGCAGGTGGTGCAGAAGTTCGCCCATGCCCCGGCCCAGCTGTTTGACGTATCCCAGCGCGGCTTCCTGCGCGAGGGGTATTTCGCCGACCTGGTACTGGTGGAAGACGTGCCGTTCACCGTCAAGCGCGAGGACGTGCTGTCCAAGTGCGGCTGGTCGCCGTTTGAAGGCACCACCTTCCGGTCGCGGGTGGCCGCCACCTGGGTCAACGGCCAGCAGGTCTGGGACGGCGAAAAGCTGCTCGGCGAACCGGC
This sequence comes from Stenotrophomonas sp., assembly GCA_051885115.1. Taxonomy (GTDB): domain Bacteria; phylum Pseudomonadota; class Gammaproteobacteria; order Xanthomonadales; family Xanthomonadaceae; genus Stenotrophomonas. The sequence goes on from JBJEWP010000099.1 coordinate 9,456, forward strand.
CGGCCTGCGCCTGGAGTTTGACCGTTGATGGCGCCTGCGTGGCCGCTCAAGCGCGGCCTTGCCGCTGCCCTGGCACTGTTGGCCAGCGCTCTGCCCGCGCAGGCCCAGGATGCCCAGCGCGTGGTGTTCCCGGCCAGCGTGCAGCAGGGCGCGATGGTGATCGGCAAGGTGCCGCCGGGCAGCGAGGTGCGCTACGGCGAACGCACGCTGCGGGTCAGCAGCTATGGCACGGTGGTGCTGGCCGCCGGGCGCGATGAGCGCGGCCCGTTGCAGCTCACCATCACCCGCCCGGATGGCAGCCGGGTGGACGCCGAAGTTGCGGTGGATCGACGCGACTGGCCTGTGCAACGGGTCAACGGCGTGCCCCCGCGCACGGTCAATCCGCCGCCGGCAGTTGCCGAACGCATTGCCCGCGAGCAGGCGGCCGTGACCGCCGCGCGCCTGCGTGATGACAACCGCACCGATTTCGCCAGCGCCTTCATCTGGCCGGTGGAAGGAAGGATAAGCGGCCGCTTCGGCAATGCCCGCGTTTACAACGGGCAGCCCGGTGCCGGCCATTCGGGCATGGACATCGCCGCGCCCACCGGCACCCCGGTCAAGGCCCCGGCCGCCGGCGTAGTGACCTTTGCCGATGGCGACCTGTATGTCACCGGCGGCACCGTGATCGTGGACCACGGCTTTGGCATCAGCTCCAACTTCCTGCACCTGTCACGGATCGATGTAAAGGTCGGACAGCGGGTGGAACAGGGCCAGGTGATTGCCGCGGTGGGCTCCACCGGGCGTTCGACCGGGCCTCATCTGCATTGGGGAATGAATTGGTTCGACGTGCGCATCGATCCCCTGCTGGTACTGGAACGCAAGCCCTGACAGGGAATTGCCCGGGCGCGCGGCGGCGCGTTCGGGCAGCTGCTTCA
>JBJEWP010000099.1:10469-49338 GCA_051885115.1 Stenotrophomonas sp.
AGCCCTGACAGGGAATTGCCCGGGCGCGCGGCGGCGCGTTCGGGCAGCTGCTTCAACGCATCACCCCCTGGCGCGGTTCGACGTGCGCATCGATCCCCTGCTGGTACTGGAACGCAAGCCCTGACAGGGAATTGCCCGGGCGCGCGGCGGCGCGTTCGGGCAGCTGCTTCAGCGCAAAGCTCTCCCTGGCGCGGTTTGATGTGCGCATCGCTCCACTGCTGGCAATGGAGCGCTCAAAGCAGAAATGGGTGGAGAAAAGTGAGCAGCGAGAGGGAATAACCCCGCCCTCAGACGTCTCATACCAAAAACAAAAAGGCGCCGTAAGGCGCCTTTTTGTTGGTCATGCACATCAGATCAGCAACGTGCAAACAGCAAAAGAGAAAAACCTCTTCCCGCCATCACTCGCTTATCGGCCACGCGCGGCCCACCAGACCTTCAACAGCACACTGGCCTGGTGCGGGGCGATGCCCTTCTCACTGGCCAGGCCCTGCAAGCGCAGGCGCGACAGTACGGCCAGCACGCGGCGCGGGCGCGGGCCGGCCACGCGCAGGCCCCAGCCCTGCAGCAACTGTCCGGCCCAGGCCGCCACCGCAGCTCCCGGAGTATCGGCCGTAATGCTGGCCGGGACGGCACGCTGGCCCATCCGCTCGATGCGCTGGGCCAGGGTATGGGCCAGCACGGCCTGGGCCGCACCGGCCTGCGGCCTGGCCGCAAACACCACCGCTTCCACCGCAGCAACGGCCTGCGCGTACTGATTCAGTGCGCTGCGTGCGATCTGAGCATCGGCAAGCGCAGCACGGGCGGCCTGCAAGTCCGGCAAGGTATCGGCCAGTGCCTGCCACGGTGCGCGTACCGTGTCCAGCACGCGCCCCAGCGGATGGCGTGAGCGCTGGGCTTGCCAGCTGCGCAATTCCTCTGCCCACCAGGCCAGCTTGGCATCCTGTGCGGTGGTGTCGCCCTCGGCGGCCAGGATATCGTCAAACTCCTGCAGCAGCGCAAACCACGCCGCACTGAGCTCGCGCTGTTCGTCAGCAATGAACGGCTCCACCAGGGCCCATTCGGGCCAGCGCTGATGCCACTTGCCCAGAAAGCTGTCCAGGGCCGGATTACTGCTCATACACATCCACTCATCAATTCATTTGCGGCCAGGCTGCCGGCGCATTCAAGGGTGCAGCCGTGGCATGCAGCACATCGGCGCCCCACTGCTGCGGGTTGTCATCCTCCAGCCGATAGCCCCAGAGGGCCGCCACCGAGGGCATGCCTGCGGCCTGGGCGGCCTGGATGTCACGTTCGTCATCGCCCACATACACGCAGTCCGCTGCGGCCATCTCGATGGCGGCGGCAGCATGCAGCAGCGGCAGCGGATGCGGCTTCTTGTGCGCCAGACTGTCGCCACCAACCAACACTGCACATCGCTGCTGCCAGTTGTGCTGAGGCAGGATCAAGCGGGCCAGGTACTCGGGCTTGTTGGTGACGATGCCCCAGACCGTGCCCGCCTGGTCCAGCGCATCGAGCATGGCCGCCACCCCGTCAAACAGTCGCGCGTGGCGGCCGATCAACCCCTGGTAGGTATCCAGGAAGTCAGGTACCAGAGCCTCGCGCTGCGCGGCCGACAACTGCGGAAACGCTGCGCCAAGCATCGCCCGCGAGCCCTTGGAGACCACCGGGCGGACCACCGCGTCAGTTGCCGCCGGCAAACCCAGGCGGCCGGCCATCAAGGCCAGGGTGGCCACAAAGTCCGGCGCGCTGTCCAGCAGGGTGCCATCCAGGTCGAACAGCACCGCCTTGGGAAAGGCCAGCATGACTCAGCTCCCGACCAGCGGCAGACGGGCTGCCATCAGATAGTTGACCGCGGTGCTGCGTGACAGCCGCGCACGCCCGGCCCAGGGCTCGTAGGTCATGCCCGAGACATCCTCCACATCAAAGCCCTGCTCGCGCACCCAGCCTGCCAGCTCGGCCGGGGTGATGAACTCCTGGTAGCTGTGGGTGCCGCGCGGCAACAGCCGGGCGATGTACTCGGCACCGACAATGGCCACCGCAAAGGCGGCCGGGGTGCGGTTGATGGTGGACAGGAACAGCTGGCCACCGGGCTTGAGCAGGGTGCGGCAGGCGGCCAGGATCGAGGACGGGTCCGGTACGTGCTCGAGCATTTCCATGCAGGTGATGACATCGAAGCTGCCCGGCTGCTGCGCGGCCAGGTCCTCGGCACTGACCAGCCGGTAATCCACCTGCACGCCGGACTGGCGCGCATGCTCGGTGGCCACGGCAATCAGCTCCGCGCCCAGGTCGATCGCGGTGACCTGGGCACCGGTACCGGCCAGGGCCTCGGACAGCAGGCCACCGCCGCAGCCGATGTCCAGCACCCGCTTGCCGCTGAGTGCCACCCGGCTGGACACGTACTGCAGCCGCACCGGGTTGAGCGCATGCAACGGCTTTTGCGGGCCATCGGCATCCCACCACTGATCGGCCAGGCCGGCGAACTTTTCCAGCTCGGCCGGGTCGAAGTTGCCTTCCGGCGATGCCTGCACCTTGCTCATACATTCACTCCGTCGTTTTCAGCCACGCACGGTGGCAATGCGCTCACGCCACTGGCGGGCATTGGCGATCAGGGCATCCACATCGATACCCAGCAGCACCCGCTCTTCCAGCTTGCACACACCGGCAATCCAGACGTCACTGACCTGCTGGCGGCCGGTGGCATAGACCAGCTGGGAAATCACGTTGTGCAGCGGCTGGGTCTCCAGCGCGCCCATGTCCACGCAGACAAGGTCGGCCTGCTTGCCCACCTCGATCGAGCCGATGCGATCAGCAAAGCCCAGTGCGCTGGCACCGCCCAGGGTGGCCGCGCGCAGGGTGCTGGCCGCATCCAGCGCGGTGGCGTCATTGGCCACGGCCTTGGCCAGGATCGCCGCGGTGCGGTTTTCGCTGAACATGTCCAGGTCGTTGTTGGAGGCGCAGCCATCGGTGCCGATGGCCAGATTGACCCCGGCCCGTGCCAGCGCGCAGGTCGGGCAGAAGCCGGAGGCCAGTTTCAGGTTGGATTCCGGGCAATGCACCACATGCACGCCGCGCTCGGCACACAGGGCAATTTCGTCGTCGGTGAGCTGGGTCATGTGCACCGCGATCAGGCGCTCATTGACCAGGCCCAGGCGCTTGAGCCGCTCCAGCGGACGCACGCCGTGGTCGCGGATCGAATCACTCACTTCCTGGGCAGTCTCGTGGGTGTGCAGGTGCACGCGCAGGTTGTGCTGTGCACTCATTGCCGCCACCCGCGCAAAATTGGCATCGCACACGGTGTACGGCGCATGCGGCGCCAGCGCGATGTCGATCAGCGCATGGCCCTGCCACTGCGCCCGCAGCGCCTCGGCCTTGGCGAAGTATTCGTCGCTGTCGCTGGCCCAGGCGGTGGGGAAGTCGATGATCACCGCACCGACCAGGGCGCGGAAGCCGTGCTCGGCGTAAACCTTGGCCTGCACTTCGGGAAAGAAGTAGTTCTCGTTGGCGCAGGTGGTGCCACCACGCAGCATCTCGGCAATGGCCAGACGGGTGCCGTCAGCCACGAATTGCTCGCCGATCACCGCCTGTTCCACCGGCCAGATGTGCTCCTGCAGCCAGGTCATCAGCGGCAGATCATCGGCCACCCCGCGCAGCAGGGTCATCGGGTTGTGGGTATGGGCATTGACCAGGCCGGGCATCAACACGCCGTCCGGGCGGCTGACAACGCGCGCAGGCTGCCACTGTGCGCGCATCTGTTCGCGCGGGCCAATGCCGACGATCACCCCGTCGTGCACAGCCACCGAGCTATCCGGGAGCACCAGCGCGTGCGGCTGCACCGGCACCACGTGCCCGGCCTCGATCAACAGGTCGCAGGGTTGGGGAAGGTGTTGGGACATTGGCAGGGCTCTCCGTTGTTGCAATCAATGCCGGCACGGCCGGGCCGGACGGCAGATACAGCACGGCGCCGGGGCCCAGGCTGGAGGGTCCAGCATGCGCACCGGCGCCGCGGTCAGCGCGTTTTACTTGACGCGGCCGACGTATTCACCCGTACGGGTGTCCACCTTGATGACTTCTTCATTGGGCACGAACAGCGGCACGCGCACCACGGCACCGGTTTCCAGGGTGGCCGGCTTGCCACCGCTGCCGGCGGTGTCACCCTTCACACCCGGATCGGTTTCCACGATCTTCAGTTCCACGAAGTTCGGCGGGGTGACCATGATCGGGCTGCCGTTGAACAGGGTGACCACACACTCTTCCTCACCCTTGAGCCACTTTTCCGCGCCGCCCATGCCGGCCTTGTCGGCCTGCACCTGCTCGAAGGTCTCCGGCTGCATGAAATGCCAGTACTCACCATCGCTGTACAGGTACTGCATGTCGGTATCGACCACGTCAGCCGCCTCCACCGAGTCGGTCGACTTCATGGTGATTTCCTGCACGCGACCGCTGCGGATGGCGCGGTAGCGCACGCGGGTAAAAGCCTGGCCCTTGCCCGGCTTGACGTAATCGGTTTCGAAGATGATCGCCGGTTCGTTGTTGACCAGGATCTTCATCCCGTTCTTGACGTCGTTCATGCCGTAAGTGGCCATGCGTATGTCTCCTGAATAGTGCATCCGGCAGCGATGGCTGCCGGCCGTTAGAATGGGGGCGCCCGCCAAGCCTGGCGGGCGTTCGTTTTTCCATGACCGCACATGATACCTGTAGCCCCCGCCGTGCAAAAGCACAACGCTGATTCCCCCGCCCGTCCCGCCGCCCTGTGGCAGCAGCTGTGGCGTCAGGCCGAACGCGACCCTCACCGTCTGCTCACCCGGCTGGGCCTGGATGAAGCCGCCGCAAGACTTTCGGCCGAGGCCGCCGCGCAGTTCATCACCCGCGTGCCTCAGGGGTTCATCAACCGCATGCGCCATGGCGACCTGAACGACCCCCTGCTGCGCCAGGTGCTGCCGGTCACCGACGAACTGGCCATCGTGCCCGGCTTCGAACTGGATGCGGTGGGCGATGGAGCGGCCAAGAAGGCCACCGGGGTGATCCAGAAATACCAGGGGCGCGCCCTGCTGGTGACCACCGGCAGCTGCGCGATCCACTGCCGCTACTGCTTCCGCCGCCACTTCGACTATGCCGGCGAGAACGCCGCCCGCGGCGGCTGGGCCGAAGCGGTCGAGGCGATTGCCGCCGACCCGTCGATCGACGAGGTGATCCTGTCCGGCGGTGACCCGCTGTCACTGACCACGCCCAAGCTGGCCGAACTGACCGATGCCCTGGCCCGGGTGCCGCACCTGCGCCGGCTGCGCATCCATTCACGCCTGCCGGTGGTGCTGCCCGAGCGGGTGGATGCCGAATTGCTGACCTGGCTGGGCAGCCTGCCCTGGCCGGTGGCCTTCGTTCTTCATGTCAACCATGCCAACGAATTCGACCACCAGGTGGACCAGGCCCTGGCCGCCCTGCGCCGCAGCGGCGCCCAGCTGCTCAACCAGGCGGTGCTGATGGCCGGGGTCAATGACAGCGTGGATGCCCTGGCCGCGCTGAGCGAACGCGGCTTTGCCGCCGGCGTGCTGCCCTACTACCTGCACCAGATCGACCGCGTGCAGGGCGTGGCCCACTTCGAGGTCAGCGATGCGCGGGCACTGGAACTGCATGCCGCGCTGGCCAGGCGCCTGTCCGGCTACCTGGTGCCACGGCTGGTGCGCGAGATTGCCGGCGACACCGGCAAGCGCCCGCTCTGAACCACGCCCGCGACCGGCTCAGCGCCCGTCCTTGATCAGCTGTACCAGCTGGGTCGAGGACAGCGGCCGGCTCAGCCAGTAGCCCTGGGCCAGGTCGCAGCTGCGCTGGGCCAGCAGGTCGAACTGGGCCTCCTGCTCGATGCCCTCGGCCACCACGGTGATGCCCAGGGCATGACACATGGCGATGATCGCCGTGGTCAGGGCCAGGTCGTCCGGGTCACGCTGCATGTCGGCCACGAAGCTGCGGTCGATCTTGACCCCGTCCACCGGCACCTGACGCAAGTGGCTCAGGCCGGAGAAACCGGTACCAAAGTCATCCAGCCACACCTTCACCCCGTGCCGGTGCAGCTTGTCCAGCAGCGAAGCAGCAAGCATTTCATCGCCGATCACCGCCGTTTCGGTCAATTCGATGTGCAGGCGCGCGGCCGGCAGGCCGGATTCGACCAGACAGGCCACCACCACATCGGACAGGTCACCGGTGCGCAACTGGCGCGGCGAGACATTGACCGAAACGAACAGTTGCTCACCACCGGGCACCGCTTCCCAGCGCCGCGCTTCCATGCAGGCCGCGCGCAGCACCTTCGGGCCCAGCTGCTCGATCAGCCCGCTCTGCTCGGCCACCTGGATGAACACCGACGGCGGAATCGCCCCCAGTTGCGGGTGCTGCCAGCGCAGCAGCACCTCCACCCCGACCAGGCGGCGGTCGCGGGTGCGGTAGACCGGCTGGTAGACCAGGTGCAGCTCGCCGCGCTCCCAGGCACCGCGCAGCTCCTGCTCCATGTGCACCCGGCGCTCGACTGCATGGTCCATCGCCCGGCTGTAGTAGCGGTAGCAGTTCTTGCCGGCCAGCTTGGCCTGGTACATGGCAATGTCGGCATTTTTCAGCAGGCCGGTGGCATCGACCGCATCGTCCGGGTACAGGGTCAGGCCGATCGAGCTGCCCAGAAAAACATCCCGCCCGGACAGGGCCAGCGGCCTGGCCAGCTCGACCACCAGGGTTTCAGCCAGACGCATCGCGCGTGTGCCCGGGTCGGCATCGGCCAGCAGAATGACAAATTCATCGCCACCAAAACGCGCCAGCAACGCCTGGGCACCGCCGTGCTGCTCCACCGCACCACGGATGCGCTGCACGAAGTGCAGCAACACCTCGTCCCCGGCCTCGTGGCCAAGGGTGTCGTTGACCCGCTTGAAATCATCCACATCGACAAACAGCAGGGCCAGCTGTCCCTGGTTGGCGGCGGCCGAGGCGATCTGTGCCTCCAGCTGCTGACGGAAGGCCAGCCGGTTGGCCAGCCCGGTCAGGGCATCGGTATAGGCAAGTGTGCGTACCTGGCGGTCATGGCGGGCAATGGCCTGGCTCATGGTGGCAAAACTGCGCACCAGCTCGCCGATCTCGTCATTGCCGCCGGCATCGGGCAGCTGCACATCGTAATCGCCCTGCTCCATCCGCCGCGCGGCGGTCACCAGCGAGCGCACCGGCCGCACCAGGGTACGCTGCACATATACCGAAACCACCATGGTCAACAGCAACAAGCCAGCCAGCAGCAACAGCCCGGCAACAAGGTAGCGCCGGGCCAGGGCATCGATGCCCGAATCCAGCTGCGCGCCGGCCTGGGCTTGCTGCACCCGCATGCTGTCCAGGTCGATGCCCACCCGTACCCCTCCCAGGCGCTGTTCGCCGAGCATGATCGGTACCGCCATTTCCAGCACGTGCTCGGTACGCTGCAGCAACGGCGCGGTGGCGGCAATCGCACCGGCGGCCAGCGGGTCATCCATGCTGCGGCCAAAATCCTGCACGCTGTGGCTGCCGTCGTGTACCAGCGCGCCGGAGGCATCGAACACCCGCACGTAGCTGACCGGCGACTGCGACTGCACCCCGGCCACCAACTGGCCCACCTGGTCGTTGTCGTTGTAGTACAGCGGGTTGACCAGGGCGATGGCCAGGTCACCGGCCAGGCTGCTGCTGCGCCGCTGCGCCTCCTCCTGGTACAGGCTGCCGATCAGCTCACCGCCCAGGCTGCGCACCTCCTCCTGGAAGGCACCCAGACGCGACAGCCACAAGCCGACCATGACCGCCACAATCAACAGCGAGGCACCCATCACCGCTACCGCACGTGCCTGCAATCCGAACCGCATCTTGCTCACTCCACTTCCATCCTGACCCGGCGCAGGCCTGAGCGCAGCTCATCCAGCCGTGATTGCGAAACCGGGTCCACCCGGGAAAATGCCGACGTTCCGAAAAATTGCTGCAGGGCCGGGCCCGCCTGCGGGTCGCGACTGGCTTCCAGCAGCACCTGACGCAGGCGCTCGCGCACCGCCGGCGGCAGGTCCTGGCGCACCAGCTCCAGCGCCCGCGGGTAGCTGTCGGTGCGGTGGATGATGCGCAGGTCACGCCGGTAACCCGGGCTCATCACCGCCGGATTGTCCCAGTCGATGTTGCTCATCGCCCCGGCATCGACCTGGCCACGGTGCACCCAGGTGACGATGTTGCGCTCGGTCCTGGCGTAGACATACCCCACCCGGTCCGCTGCCGGCTGGTCATCCAGCCCCATCAGGATTTCCGGGCGCACGTCCTGGGCCAGCAGGGCGGTCATCGGCACCATGTAGGCGCTGGTGGACATTGCCCCCTGCACCGCCAGACGCTTGCCGCGCAGCTCGGGCAGCGCCTGCAGCGTGCTGTCGCGCCGGGTGAAGAAGATCGTGTGATAACGCGCCACCCCGTTGCGCTCGGTCAGCAGCAACGGCTGGGCCCGACTGCGTTCTGCCAGCAGCACCGCGCCACCGGAGGTCTCGGTGACCCAGTCCACCCGGCCACGGCGCAGGTAACTGGCCATCTGCTGGGCGTCGCGCGCCATCAGGATGCGCCCCTCGCGGATGCCGACCTCGCCCATGCGGGCCACCACGTAGTCCAGCAACGGCTTGAGCTGGCCGTGGTGCTGGCGCGGGTCATCACTGATCCGCCCCAGCACCAGCACATGGTCGTCATCCCCGCGCGCAGCCATTGCAGCCAATGGGTACAGGCAAGCCAGCAACGCCAGGAGCACAATCCCCCGCAAGCTACGCACCCCGCACCTCGAACGCTGCGATGACACCATGTGGAAAGCGGGAGTTGTGAAAACCGGGTCAATGCTAACTGATCGCTGAACCCTTGGGCAGCCTCGCTCAGCCGCCACCCGCCGCCCCGGCCAGGCGAGCCATGCGCTGGGTATCGGCGAGGATGCCGCGCAGCAGGCGCACCTCCTGTTCGGTCAACGCGGCCTTGCCAAAAAGACGGCGCAGCTTGCGCATGGCCGAGTCCGGGCTGCGCCCCTTGTGGAAATCGATTTCATCCAGGGTCTGGCCCAGCTGGGCATAGAAACCCTCGACCTGGTCATGGGTGGCCGGCTGTTCGCGAAAACCGGGGGCGGCCGTATCACCAGCGGAATCACCCAGCACCGCCATGCGCACGGCATAGGCCAGCACCTGCACCGCAGCGCCCAGGTTGAGCGAGCTGAACTGCGGATCGGAGGGGATATGGATCGCGCGCTGGCACAGTTCCAGCTCGTCATTGGTCAACCCGGTGCGCTCGCGACCGAACACGATGGCCACCTCTTGCCCGCCAGCCACGGCATCCACCGCCTGCTGCGCACCCACCGCCGGCAGCAACTCCTCCAGCGCCACCCGACGCGAACGCGCGGTGCAGCCCAGCACCAGCTGGCAATCGGCCACCGCCTCGGCCAGGGTGGCATACACCGGTGCATTGACCAGCAGGTCATCGGCGCCGGCGGCACGGCGCAGGGCTTCCTCGTCGACCCCCTTCTCCGGTGCCACCAGCACCAGGCGGGCCAGGCCCATGGTCTTCATGGCACGGGCGGCAGCGCCGATGTTGCCGGGATGCTGGGTGCCGACCAGGACGAAACGAATGTGGGCAGATGCGGACATAGACGAAAAAAACTAAGGAGCCAGACAGGCGTAGATGGTAAACTGTCCGGCACGGCCTTCGCGCCGGACTGTTCTTTTCCCCCGCCATTGTCTGCCCTTTCGCCTTCACGGGAGCCTATCGCCATGCAGAAACCCGCCGTCACCGTCATGGTCAAGGCCGCCCGCCTCGCCGGCAACGTCCTTTTGCGCAACATCAACAAGCTGGAGGCCCTCAATGTCGTGCAGAAGGGCCGCCTGGATTACGCCAGCGAAGTGGATGCCGATGCCGAAAAGGTCATCATCAAGGAACTCAAGCGCGCCTACCCTGACTACGGCTTCCTCGGCGAGGAAGGCGGCTGCCAGAACCCGGGCCGCTACATGTGGGTGATCGATCCGCTGGACGGCACCTCCAACTACCTGCGCGGTTTCCCGCACTACTGCGTCTCCATCGCCCTGGTTGAGAACGGCGAGCCGATTGACGCGGTGATCTTCGACCCGCTGCGCAACGAGCTGTTCACTGCCTCCAAAGGTGCCGGCGCCGTATTCAATGACCGCAAGATCCGCGTCTCCGACCGCAAGGACCTGGCCGGCGCAATGATCCACACCGGTTTTGCCCCGCGCGAACGCAACCGTGCCAGCGCCCAGCTCAAGGCCATCGACGCCCTGCTGGTGCAGGCCGAGGACATCCGCCGTACCGGCTCGGCTGCGCTGGACCTGGCCTATGTCGCCTGCGGCCGTACCGACGCCTACTTCGAAGCCGGGGTCAAGGCCTGGGACATCGCTGCCGGCCTGCTGCTGGTGCGCGAAGCCGGTGGCCGCGTGTGCAACTACCGTGGCGCCCAGTACGCCCGTGTCGACGAAAAGGGCCCGGAAACCCAGCAGATCGTGGCCGGCAACCTGAAGGTCAGTGCTGCCCTGCAGTCGGTCCTGGTCAACAGCGGCTACGCCGCCGAGTTCGACGCCGGCAAGTTCTGATCACGCTTTTCATCGACGCCAATTGTCGATACACGGCGCGGGCAACCGCGCCGTATTTTTTTGCCTATCACCCCGCCCGTGCCGACACCGGACCCACGCCATCATGCCGCTGTCAGCAGCAGTTGCCATCTGCATCGCGCAGCCACAAGTACGCCTGCGGGCCTGCGCCCGGAGGGGCCCGGGCAATGAAAAACGCCCGGCCAAAGCCGGGCGTTGCGGGCGGCTCAAGCACTGCTCGCCGGTGCTTACATCGCCGAACTGTTGCGCAGGGCGGCGATGCGCTCTTCCAGCGGCGGGTGGCTCATGAACAGCTTCTTGGCGGTGGAGCCGGCAATACCGAAGGCGGCCACCTGGGTCGGCAGGGTGCTCTGGCCATGGTTCATCTGCAGCCGTTCCAGCGCGGCGATCATCTTCTGCCGGCCAGCCAGCGAAGCACCGCCGGCATCGGCGCGGAACTCGCGGTAACGCGAGAACCACATCGCGATCATTGTGGCGAACACGCCGAACACCATCTCCAGCACGAACACGATGATGTAGTAGGCAAAACCCCTGCCCTCGCCTTCGCGGTTGCCGGAGATGGCCGAGTCGATGAAGCCGCCGACCACCCGCGCCAGCACGATGACGAAAGTGTTGAGCACCCCCTGCAGCAGGGTCATGGTGATCATGTCGCCGTTGGCCACATGGGCAATCTCATGGCCCAGCACCGCCTCGGCCTCATCCTCGGTCATGTTGTGCAGCAGGCCGGTGGACACCGCCACCAGCGCGTTGTTGCGGTTGGCGCCGGTGGCAAAGGCATTGATTTCCGGGCCTTCATACACCGCCACTTCCGGCATGCCGATGCCGGCTGCCCTGGCCTGGCGGGCCACGGTATCCAGCAGCCAACGCTCGGTGGCGTTGCGCGGCTCGGTGATCACCACCGCACCGGTGGAACGCTTGGCCATCCACTTGGACAGCAGCAGGGAGATGATCGAACCACCGAAGCCGAAGCAGGCCGCCATCACCAGCAGGCCGGTCATCGAGCTGGAATCGACCCCCAGAATGGACATGACAATGCCGGCCAGTGCCAGCACGGCCAAGTTGGTCGCCAGGAACAGGGCGATGCGGGTAAACATGTGGGGAACACTCCGTAGGAAAATCAGCAAGGTGAAATGTGCGGTTTCAACAAGTTCGATTCAAGACGGAACCTGAGTGAAAGTTCAGTAAATCATGCCTGATTCCCCCTATCGCGGTCGATTTGCCCCCTCGCCCACCGGTCCGTTGCATGCCGGCTCCCTGTACACCGCCGTGGCCAGCTGGCTGCTGGCACGCCATGCCGGCGGCCAGTGGCTGGTCCGGGTGGAGGATGTGGATCGTGACCGCTGCATTCCCGGGGCCGCCGAACAGCAGATCGCCACCCTGGCCGCGTTTGGCCTGCACTCGGACCTGCCCATCGTCTGGCAGAGCCAGCGCCAGCACCTCTACCAACGGGCGCTGGACGCCTTGCTGGCCGATGGCAAGGCCTTTGTCTGTGGCTGCAGCCGCTCGCAGCTGGCCGCCAGCCACGGCCTGCACCAACACTGCGTGACATCGCCACGCAGCGATGGCCGCAACGCCGTACGCCTGCATACCGCAGCCAGCGGGCAGATTCGTTTCCACGACCAGCTGCAGGGGCAGCAGTGCCAGGACGTACATGGCGAGGTCGGCGACTTCGTGCTGTTCCGCGCCGATGGCTGCTGGGCCTACCAGCTGGCCGTGGTGGTGGACGATGCCGGGCAAGGCATCACCGACGTGGTACGCGGAGCCGACCTGCTGGACTCCAGCGCCCGCCAGATCTGGCTGCAGCAGTGCCTGGGCCTGCCCACACCCGGCTATCTGCACCTGCCCCTGCTCACCGACGCCAACGGCCACAAGCTGTCCAAGTCCGACGCTGCCCAACCCGTGGATGCGGCAGGCAGCGCGGACTGGCTGCGCTGGATCTGGCACCTGCTCGGCCAGGCCGAGGGTGCCCTGGATGCGGCCAACAGCAATCAACAGCGGCTTTGCCTGGCCGTGGAGCGCTTCGAGCCGGCGCGATTGCCACAGCAACTGCCGCCAGCCCCTACAATGCCGGCCTCCCTCCTGCGCAGGCCCACTCCATGACATCCCGTGTTGCCCTGGTCACTGGTGGTACTGGCGGCATCGGCACCGCCATCTGCCGGCAACTGCATGCCCTCGGCCACCGCGTGGCCACCAACTACCGTGATGCCGACAAGGCCCGGCGCTGGCAGCTTGCGATGCAGCGCGACGGCATCGAGGTGTCCCTGTTCCCCGGCGACATTGCCGACACTGCGCAGTCTGCAGCGCTGGTGGCGGCGGTGGAGCAGGCCCTGGGCCCGGTGGAGATCCTGATCAACAATGCCGGCATCACCCGCGACACCACCTTCCACAGGATGCAGGCCGAGCAGTGGCACGAGGTGATCAACACCAACCTCAACTCGGTGTTCAACGTCACCCGCCCAGTGATCGAGGGCATGCGCCGGCGCGGCTGGGGCCGGGTGATCCAGATCAGCTCGATCAACGGCCTGAAGGGCCAGTACGGCCAGGCCAACTACGCCGCAGCCAAGGCCGGCATGCATGGCTTCACCATTTCCCTGGCGCGCGAGAACGCCGCCTTCGGCATCACCGTCAACACCATTTCGCCGGGCTACGTGGCCACCGACATGGTGATGGCGGTACCCGAGGAAGTGCGCGCCAAGATCATTGCCGACATCCCTACCGGCCGCCTGGGCAGGCCGGAGGAAATTGCCTACGCGGTAGCCTTCCTGGTTGCCGAACAGGCCGCCTGGATCACCGGCTCCAACCTGGACATCAACGGCGGCCACCACATGGGCTGGTGACAGCCGCACTGCCCGCCGCTGCCGCCCCACACAACTGTCAACTTGTACCTTTGCCAGTTGCAACCCCTGCTGCGCTGCGCCATGCTGCGCCTACGACGAGGGAGACGACCGCTTCATGTCTGCAATCCGCATCATCAAGAAGTACCCGAACCGCCGGCTCTACGACACCGAGATCTCCAGCTACATCACCATCGAGGATGTACGCCAGTTGATCCTGGAAGGTGAGCAGTTCGAGGTGCGCGACGCCAAGAGTGGCGACGACCTGACCCGCTCGGTGTTGCTGCAGATCATCGCCGACCAGGAGCAGCAGGACGGCGAGCCGATGCTCTCCACCCGCATGCTGTCGCAACTGATCCGTTTTTACGGCGACTCACTGCAGGGCTTCATGGGCAATTACCTGGAACGCAGCATGCAGGTCTTCCTGGACCAGCAGCAGGTGTTCCGCCAGCAGATGGGCAGCCTGCTCGGCCAGGGCCCGTGGGCGATGATGAACCAGCTTACCGAGCGCAACCTGGAGCTGTGGCAGGAATTCCAGCGCAGCATGGGCACCGGCTTCACCCCGCCGCGCCCGGGCAGCAGCCCGCAGAACCCGGCCAACCGCGACAGCAGCAACGAGGCCCCGGCCAGTCGCCGCAGCGGGACCCGCGGCGGCGAGCGCCGCTAAGGCTTCACTCCACAGTTGCGCCCTTCAACGCCGGCTCCGCCGGCGTTGTTGTGTCGGGCAAGCAGCCGCACCACACAGGCGCTGCACCCGGTAACCCTTGGCCTGCAACTGCTCCACCAGGCCATCGCTGCCCACCAGGTGCAACGCCCCGACCACCACCAGGGTGGTGCCATGACCCTGACCGAGCCACTGCGGCAACTGCGCCAGCCAGGCCTGATTGCGCTGCACATTGATCGTCTGGTACAGCGCGGGGTAAGCGGACTTCAGCGGCTGCCCGGCCTGGGTCCAGAAAGCCCCGGGCTCACCTGCACGCCAGCTGGCCAGCAGGTCGGCGAAACGGGCACCATTGCTGTCAGCCTCATCCAGCGCCTCGGCCAGCATCTGCAGCTGCTCTTGCCTGCCCATGGCATCAAACAGGGCAATCTGCGCCAGGCCATCCTCCAGCCCGAGCATCGACTTGCCATCGACACGGCCGCGCTCCATCAGGTGACGGTCCAGGCCCAGCTCGGCGCGCATGCCGGCCCTGGCCATTTCCTGCAGCGAGATGGTCAGCGCGGCAAACCAGGGTTTGAGCATCTGCAGGCGTTCGACCGGCATGTCACGCCGCTGCGCCCACTGCTGCAGCCGCTGCCACTGTGCAGCGGGCAATTCGTCCTGCAGACGGCCACTGCGGCGGGCGCCCGCGCGCAGCATCGCCTGGGCCAGCTGCGGTGACAGCATCTGCTCCGGAGCCAGCTCGAACACCATCCGGTCAGCCTGACCATAAGCCTGCTGTACATCAGCCGGCAGCGGGTAGTCGCTGTCCTGCAGCAGGTGGATCGAGCCGAGCAGCAACAGGCGCGCCTGCTCCTGTCCGCGCACTTCCCACAGCATCGGCACCCAACGCGCCGCCGGCGCTGCGCCAGTGGCCGGTGCTGGCGGCAGGGCCGGTGCACGTTCGCCGGCCAGTGCCGGCAGCGGCAGCAACAGCGCCAGCAGCAGCGCGCCCATACGGACAATCAGGCTGGACATGGGTCAGGCCTCCTGGGCGGCCGGTTTGTGGGCATAGGCCTTCTCGCCGGCCTCGATGCGCAGATCCAGCCGGTTCTGCGCCGGCGGCAGCGGACAGGTGGCATAGATGGAGAAGGCACACGGCGGGTTGTAACTACGGTTGAAATCCAGCAGCACCTGGCCCTGGGCATCCGGCGCCGGCACGTCGATGTAACGCCCGGCGGCATAGCTGCCGTGGCCACTGGTGCGGTCGGCCATCAGCACCAGCAGGCTGCCATCCGGGTTGCCCACTGCCTCCAGGGCATAGCTGTGGCCGTCGTGCTCGAACTGCAGCTGGCCGGGGTTGGCCAGGCTGTTGCTCATGCCCACCATGTCCACCACCTCCAGCGTACGTGCCGGCACATGGGCAACAAAGCGTGCCGGCACCACCCAGCGGCGCTCGGCCGGCCAGTAGTCCAGCCCGGTAAACTGCTGCCGGGTCGGCGCATCGGCGTGCTTGACGCGCAGCGCCTGGTGGCTGCCACGCTGGAGCAGACTGATGCTGCCCTTGCCCTCGTCAAAGGTGATCACCGTTGGCTCGTCCGCCTGGTCACTGTGCCATTGGATGCGCCCGCGCAACGGCGTATCGCCGACCCGCAACTGGGCACCGGCCTCCGGGGTAAACCAGACCTTGCCACCATCACGCTGGACCAGCCCCATCTTTTCCGGACCTACCGCCAGGCGCATGCCACTGGTGGCGCCGCTGCCGATGTAGTGCGCCTTCAGCGTCAACCAGTGCAGGCCGACCAGGCTGGTCCAGCCATCCGGCTGCACCAGCGCGCTGTGGCGCTCGATCCGCCAGGCCTGGTTGTCATTGAGAAAGTCCAGGTCATCAGCCGAAACCACGGTCGCCGCCGCGTCGCCCTGCCCCTGGCTGCCACCACAGCCGGGCAACACCACCACAAACACCGCCATCAAGGCGGCCAGTATCCTGTTGTTGTCCATCAACGCCCCCGCAAGAACCAACGATCAATCTGTGCCAGCGTGAAGCGCGCCCAGGTCGGGCGGCCATGGTTGCACTGTCCCGAACGCTCGGTGGCCTCCATGTCACGCAGCAAGGCATTCATTTCCACCACGGTGAGCCGGCGATTGGCGCGCACCGCACCGTGGCAGGCCATGGTGGCCAGCAGCTCGTCGCGGGCATTGCCCACCCGCTGGCTGTGGCCGTGCTCGCACAGGTCGGCCACCACATCGCGCAGCAGGTTGGCCGGTTCGGCATGGGCCAGCAGGGCCGGCACCGAACGCACCAGCAGGCTGCCCGGGCCGGTACGGGTCAACTCGAAACCCAGGCTGGCCAACGCAGCAGCCTCACGCTCGGCGGTTTCCGCCTCGCGCTCGCCCACGGCCAGGGCCAGCGGCACCAGCAAGGGCTGGGCCACCAGCCCGGTGCTGTCATGGGCCGCCTTCAGGCGTTCGTAACCAATGCGCTCGTGGGCGGCATGCATGTCCACCACGATCAGTCCCTCGGCGCTTTCGGCCAGAATGTAGATGCCATGCAACTGGGCAATGGCAAAACCCAACGGCGGCACCTGGCCATCGGCACTGGCCGGCGGCAGGCCGGCCTGCATGTCGGCTGCCAGCGCCCCCGGCGCCCCATCGTCAACAGGGCTGGCGTACAGAGCGGCATAGGCACTGGGGGCATCGGCCACCTGCAGGCCCAGCGGGCTCTGCCGCGGCGCCCAGCCGCCACTGCCGGTCATCCCGCCACCGCCACGATTCAGGCTGAATCCTGCTGCCGGCGAGGCCTGCAACGGCTGCGCGAGCATTGCCCCGCCGGCCACTTCTGCACTGACCTGCTCGCCGCTGAGCCCGGCGCGGGTCTGCGCCAGCGCGTCCTTGAGCGTGCGGTAGACAAAGTCATGCACCAGGCGTGCATCACGGAAGCGTACCTCGTGCTTGGCCGGGTGCACGTTGACGTCAACCCGGGTCGGGTCCAGCTCCAGGAACAGCACATAGGCCGGATGGCGGCCATGGAACAGCACGTCGGCATAGGCCAGCTTGACCGCATGGGCCACGCTGCGGTCGCGCACCGCACGGCCGTTGACATAGAAATACTGCTGGTCGGTGGAGGCACGCGAATACTGCGGCAGGGCGATCCAGCCATGCAGGCGCAGACCGGCACCGGCGTGGTCCACGCGCAGGCACTGCCCGGCGAAGTCCTCGCCCAGGGTCTGCTCCAGGCGCAGCTCCGAATACAGCTCGCCGGGCTGGTAGCGCCGCGACGGCTTGCCATTGTGGGCGATGCGCAGCTCCACATCCGGCCGGGCCAGCGCCAGCGAGCGCAGCCATTCCTCGATGTGGCCCAGCTCGGTGCGCTCGGCGCGCATGAACTTGCGCCGCGCCGGCACGTTGTAGAACAGGTCGCGCACTTCCACCGTGGTCCCCGGGGCGTGCGCACGCGGCACCACCTCCCCCACCCGGCCACCATCGACCTGAAGGGCGGCACCGTGCTCGGCATCATGCCGGCGGCTGGCCAGGGTGAAGCGGCTGACCGAGGCAATCGACGGCAGGGCCTCGCCACGGAAGCCCAGGGTGGCCACCGCCTCCAGGTCATCCAGGCTGGCGATCTTGCTGGTGGCGTGGCGGCTGATCGCCAGCGGCAGCTCGTCGGCGACGATGCCGCAGCCGTTGTCGCGGATCCGGATCAGCCGCGCGCCGCCCTCCTCCAGCTCGATGTCGACCCGGCTGGCACCGGCATCAATGGCGTTCTCCACCAGCTCCTTGACCACCGATGCCGGGCGCTCGACCACTTCGCCGGCGGCAATCTGGTTGATCAGGATCTCGGGCAGCGGACGGATGCTCATCGGCACACCGCTGCGGCAATGGCGAAGCGGCAACGCAACACAGTCATGGGCAAGGCAACACTGGCAGGCAACAGCCGATGATCATACCGTGCCTGCCCGGCAGGCTGGACCTGCGCGTGCTCAGGGACTGCCGCGGCCGGTATTGCCGCGTGCGCTTTCAGCCTCGGCCTGGGCGGCGAACAAGGTACCCGGCGGCGGCTGCCGCGAAAAATAGGTGTGCACACCATCGAGCACGGCCGCGGCCAGCTGGCGCTGGAAGGCCGGCTGGAACAGGCGACGCTCTTCATCCGGGTTGGAGATGAAGGCGGTTTCCACCAGCATCGCCGGCATGTCGGCAGTACGCAGCACGGCGAAGTTGGCGCGCTCGATGTTCGGCTTGTGGTTGTTGCCGATGCGCTTCAGGCCGGACAGCACCTGCTCGGCGGCCTCCTCACTGGCCTTCTGCTGGCCACTCTGGGCCAGGTCCAGCAGCACGTTGGCCAGGGTGCCCTCGGCCTGACGCAGGGCCACCCCGCCGATCAGGTCGGCCGCGTTTTCCTTGTCGGCCAGCCAGCGCGCACGTTGTGACGAGGCGCCCTTGGTGGACAGCACGTACACCGAAGACCCCCGCGCATTGCGGTTTTCCGCCGCGTCGGCGTGGATCGAGATGAAAATGTCGGCCTTGGCCTGGCGCGCACGCGCCGCACGTGCATTCAACGGAATGAAGACGTCACTGTCACGCACCAGGAAGGCACGCAGCCCAGGAGTGGCATCGACCTGGCGTGCCAGCTCGCGGGCCACGGCGAGGGTGACATTCTTTTCATGCTTGCCGGTCGGGCCGACCGCACCCGGGTCCTGGCCGCCGTGTCCGGCATCAATGGCCACCACCAGCTCGCGCATGCCCGCCCCCATGACCACCGGCGCACGCCGGCCGGGGGTTGCCGCAACCGGGGCTGTCGGGGCCGGCTCGACCCTGGCCGGAGTGGCTTCGGTGGCGCCAGTGCTGGGCGGTGGTGGCGGCGTATTGACCACCGCGCCCTGCAGGATGCTGGCCGGATTGCCGGCAGCACCGCCTGCGGCAGCAGTCGGGGTACTGATCTGGGTGGCGCTGGCGGTAAGCAAGGCGGTGGCCCGCGCCGCTTCGGCACGGGTCTGTGCGGCACTGTCTGCCGGCGTTGGGCTGACGGCACCGGCAGCCGGAGGCTGCGCGGCGGGCGGCGGCGATGCGGGCGTACTGGCGGATGCGGCCGGTGTCGAGCCAGGCCATTGCAGCACCAGGGTTGGCTGCGCACCCACCACCCACTGTGCCGGCATCGCCTGCACCGGGGCGCTGAGCTCGAACACCACGCGCACCGTGCCCGGGGTCGGGTTGCCGGTACGCACCGAGGTCACGATGCCTGAAGCAGCAGGCAGCTTGAGGTTGCTGGCCAGGGTGGACTGTTCGAAGTCCACCACCAGGCGGTAGGGCTGGGTCAGGCTCAGGGTGCGGTAGCTGCCCTGGCTGTCGACCACGATTTCCGCCCGGGTACCGGAAGCGCCGCTTTCCAGGTTGATGCCCTGCAGGCGGGCAGCCTGCACGCTGAACGATGCCGCCAGCAAGGCAGCAACGGACAGACAGCCAGCACGGGCAGTGCGCATAAGCATGTCGCGATCTAACCACCACCCATGTGCAAATGCAATGATTTTCCTTTGCTAATCCGCGACCTGTGGCACTTACCTTCAGTAACCAGCGAGCTATGGGCTGCAACTGCCGTCAAGGCAGGATCAGCCTTCGCCAAGGGCCGCCAGCCACGCCCTGCCGATACCACTTTGCGGCAGCAAGTGCACACTGCGCCCCTCGCCGTCGATCGCCAGCTCGACCCGCAAGTCCACCGGCGGCAGGGCGGCCCCGGCACGTTCGGGCCACTCCACCAGCCAGAGGCTGGCCGCGCCTTCATCCAGGCCGAGGAAATCCAGCTCGCCCGGGTCGCCGATCCGGTACAGGTCCATGTGCCAGGCCTCGCTGCCATCGGCCAGCGGATAACGCTCGACCAGGGTATAGGTGGGCGAGCGAATGGTGCCTGACACCCCCAGCGCGCGCAGCAGCGCGCGGGCCAGGGTGGACTTGCCGGCACCCAGGTCCCCTTGCAGGTGGACCACGGCCTGGGCCGGGCGGCTGGCGGCCAGGCGCTGGCCAAGGGCATCGGTGGCGGCCGCATCGGCCAGGTGGAACTGGATCATCGAACATCTTCCCGGTTGGCCAGCACCCGCAGGTGTGGCAAGAGATCTGAGGGCATCATCCCACACGGGTGCGGGCCGGCTGCCCTGTCCCCGGCGGCGGCATGCAACAGGGTGCCGGCGCGGGCCGCGTCCAGCGCGCCCAGGCCCTGGCCGAGCAAGGCGGCAATCACCCCGGTCAGCACATCGCCCATGCCGCCGACAGCCATCCCCGGGTTGCCGGCATCCACCAGCCAGGGCAAGGCTTGCGGCGCCCCGACCAGACTGCCGGCACCCTTGAGCACCACCACGCAGCGGTAACGCTGCACCAGTGCATGCAGGGCAGCGGGACGGTCGGCCTGGACCTGCCCGGTACTCCAGCCAAGCAGGCGTGCGGCCTCGCCAGGATGCGGGGTCAACACCGCGCCGGGCAGCGGCTGCGGCGCGGTTGCCAGCAGGTTCAGGGCGTCGGCATCGAGCACGCGCGGCAGGGAACTGGCCAGCACCTGTGCATACAGCGCGCGCGCCCAGCCATCACTGCCCAGCCCAGGGCCCAGCGCCAGCACACTGGCAGCAGCCAGGCGCGCGTCGAGCAGCTGGGGATCGGCCGCATCAAAGCCCATCACCTCGGCACAAGCAGCCAGCAAGGCCGGCACATGCGTCTGCCGGGTGCCCACGCTGACCAGACCGGCACCGCTGCGCAGGCAGGCCTGGGCGGCCAGCAGCGCCGCCCCACCCATGCCATGGTTGCCGCCCAGCACCAGCACATGGCCATTGCGCCCCTTGTGCCAATCACGCTGTCGCCGCGGCAGCAGCGCCGGCAGGTCAGCGGCAGCAACCCGGCGCGCGCACGGTTCCACCAGGCCATCCAGCGACAGGCCATGCTCCAGTGCGGCCAGCTCGACCCGCCCGGCATGGTCCAGCCCGCCGCCGGTATACAGCCCCACGGTCGGCAGCAGCATGGCCACGGTCAGCGCAGCCCGCACTGCCACGCCGGGCACGGCGCCGCTGTCGGCCTGCAGGCCGCTGGGCTGGTCAATGGACAACACTGGCAGGCCGCTGGCGTTGAGCTGCTCGATCAAGCCGGCCAGCTCACCTTCCGGCGCCCGCGACAGGCCCAGCCCGAGCAAGGCATCGACCACCACATCGGCCGCCGGCAGCGTCCCGCGGTAAGCCAGCAACACCCCGCCGCAGGCCAGGTAGTCAGCGCAGGCACGCCGGGCCAGCGCGGTACCCGGGCCGGCATCGGCCAGGGCCAGTACCTGCACCCGGCAGCCGTCCTGCAGGGCCAGCCGCGCCAGCACATAACCATCGCCGCCGTTGTTGCCCGGCCCGGCCAGCACCAGCACGCTGACGGCCCGTGGCCATGCCCGACGCAAGGCCGACCAGGCGGCCTGGCCGGCCTGCTGCATCAACTCCCAACCGTCATCACCGGCGCGGGCGATGGCCGCCGCCTCCAGCGCGCGCACGCTGGCGCGGTCATACAGTTCGCTCATGGTTCGCTCAGGACAGCCATCCATCGATTCTATACTTGTGCCATGCATACGTCGGCACCGCCTCCTCTTGATTCCCTGCAGCTGTCCAAGGCACGCCAGCGGCTGCTCGAACTGGTCCGTGAGGCCGGCTTTGCCCGTTGTGGCATCAGCATTCCCGCGCTTGCCGGCGATGCCGCCCACCTGGCCGACTGGCTCGGCCAGGGCCTGTACGGCACCATGGACTGGATGGCCCGCAACACGCAGCTGCGCGCCGACCCGGCGGCCCTGCTGCCGGGCACGGTGCGGGTGATCAGCGTCGGGCTCGATTACGGCCAGGACCCGCAACAGGCCTGGGACACCCTGGGCGATGGCCAGCAGGCGTATGTCGCCCGCTATGCCCTGGGCCGCGACTACCACAAGCTGATGCGCAACCGGCTGCAGAAACTGGCCACCACCCTGGGCGAGGAATTCGGCCCGCTGGGCTTTCGTGTGTTCGTCGATTCGGCCCCGGTGCTGGAACGCGCCCTGGCCCGTGATGCCGGGCTGGGCTGGATCGGCAAGCACACCTGCCTGATCGACAAACGCGGCGGTTCATGGTTCTTCCTCGGCGAGATCTACATCGACCTGCCGTTGCCGGTGGACACCCCGGCCAGCGCCCATTGCGGCAGCTGCACCCGCTGCATCGACATCTGCCCCACCGCCGCCATCACCGCCCCGCACCGGCTCGATGCCCGCCGCTGCATTTCCTACCTGACCATCGAACACGAAGGCAGCATCGACGAGGCGCTGCGCCCGCTGATCGGCAACCGCATCTACGGTTGCGATGACTGCCAGCTGGTCTGCCCGTGGAACAAGTTCGCCCGCCGCACCGACGAGCCGGACTTCCGCGCCCGCAACCAGCTCGACACCGCCAGCCTGGTCGACCTGTTTGCCTGGGAAGAGGAGGAGTTCCTGCGCCGCACCGAGGGCAGCGCGATCCGCCGCTCCGGCCATGAGCGCTGGCTGCGCAACATCGCCGTGGCCATGGGCAATGCGCCCAGCCCGGCCCACCGCCAGGCCCTGCACAGCCGTGTCGATCACCCCTCGGCCGTGGTGCGCGAGCACGTGGCCTGGGCCCTGGCCCGTCACAGCACCGTATCCTGAGCGCCATGAGTTCACGCGACGCCGTCCTGACCCCGACCCAGCTCAACACCCTGGCGCGCAACCTGCTGGAAGACAGTTTCCCGGCGGTGTGGGTGGAGGGCGAGCTGGGTAATGTCACCCGCCCGGCCTCCGGCCACCTGTATTTCACCCTGAAGGATGCCGGCGCCCAGGTGCGCGCGGCAATGTTCAAGATGCGCGCCTCCACCCTGCGCTTTGCCCCGCGCGAAGGCCTGCGCGTGCTGTTGCGCGGCAAGCTCACCCTGTATGCCCCGCGCGGCGACTACCAGCTGGTCGTCGAGCACATGGAAGAAGCCGGTGAAGGCGCGCTGCGCCGTGCCTTCGAGCAGCTCAAGGCCCGCCTGCAGGCCGAGGGCCTGTTTGATCCGGCGCGCAAGCGCAAGCTGCCCCTGCACCCTGCCCGGCTGGCGGTGATCACCTCGCCCACCGGTGCGGCCGTGCGTGACGTACTCAGCGTGCTGGGCCGCCGCTACCCCCTGCTGGAAGTAGACCTGCTGCCCACCCTGGTGCAGGGCGAGACGGCCGCTGCGCAGATCACCCGCCTGTTGCGCGCGGCCGATACGTCCGGGCGTTACAGCGTGATCCTGCTGACCCGCGGCGGCGGCTCGCTGGAAGACCTGTGGGCGTTCAATGACGAGCTGCTCAGCCGCGCGGTTGCCGCCTGCCACACCCCGGTGATTTCGGCCATCGGTCACGAGACCGACTTTTCGCTGACCGATTTTGCCGCCGACCTGCGTGCCCCCACGCCATCAGCGGCGGCCGAACTGCTGGCTCCTGACCAGGCCGACCTGCGCGCCCGCCTGCGCCAGCTCGGCCGTGGCCTGTGGCTGGCCCACCGGCGCCGCCTGGAGCAGGCCGTCCAGCGCACCGACCAGGCCTGGCTGCGCCTGCAGCGGCACAGTCCACAGCAACACCTGCGCCTGCTTGCCCAGCGCCAGGCCACCTTGCACGGCCGCCTGCAAGGGCAATGGCAGCAGCACCAGCATCAACGCCAGCGCCGGCTCGACCAGCTGCATGCACGCCTGCAGCGGCTGCATCCGGAGCGCCGACTGCAGGCCCAGGCACAGCACCAGCAAATGTTGGGGCAGCGCCTTCAACGTGCTATCCACTCCGTGATCGGGCAACAGCAGCAGCAACTGGCCCCGCTGCAGCGTCGCTTGGCCAACCAGCACCCGCAGCTGCGCCTGCAACGCGCCGGCGAACAACTGGCCGCGCTGGCACGCTCACTGCACCTGGCCAGCCCACTGGCCACGGTGGGCCGCGGTTATGCGTTGGCCACCGATGCCCAGGGCCAGCTGTTGCGATCGGTCCGCCAGGTCCAACCCGGCCAGCCGGTAAACCTGCAGCTGGCCGATGGCCGCCTGCAGGCCCAGGTCACCAAGATCGCCGCTGCCCCCACTGCCGACACCGGCAGCAACTGAAGGTTGCAACGGAAAACGGCCTGGCGAGGCATCCCCGCCAGGCCGTCATCGATTGCCTGCTTACTGGGCGCTGGTGCAGAAACGCTGGCGGTACTCCATTGCCTTTGCCTGCAGGGCGGTCAGGTTCTGGATCCGGGTACCCGGGTTGGGATGGGTGGAGGAGAACTCCGGCGGCGCCTGGCCACCACTGGACTGGCTCATCCGCTCCCACAAGGGCATGGCCTGGGCCGGGTCATAGCAGGCGGCGGCCGCCAGCATCAGTCCAACCTCGTCGGCCTGGGTCTCGTGTTCACGCGCATACGGCAGCAGGTAGCCGTAGCCCATCGCCGCCATCACCATCTGCTGCTGTTGCGGGTCCATGCCACTGGCCGCCCCGGCCATCTGCCCGATCTGGGTCAGCTTCTGCTGGGCCATGCGCTGGGCACCGTGGCGCAGCAGGGCGTGCGCAATCTCATGGCCCATCACCACCGCCAGCGCATCTTCGCTCTGGGCCACCGGCAGCAGGCCGGTATACACCGCCATCTTGCCGCCCGGCAGGCAGAAGGCATTGGCCTGGTCGGAGGCAATCAGGTTGACCTCCCAGTCAAAATCGCGGGAGAAGTTGCTCGCCTGCAGGCCGTTTTCCGCGGCCAGCGCCGCCTCCACTTCCGGCACCTTGGCAATCAGGCGCTGGGCAATGGCGCGCACCAGCTGAGCCTGCGGCACATTCGGGTCAACTGGCCGTTCCTGGCTGAGGATCTCCTGATAGGCCTGCAAGCCCAGCGCCTTTTCCTGGCTGGCATCCAGCCCGGCATCGATCAGCACCTTCTGGCCGGTGTAAGGGTCCACCGAGCGGTTGGAAAAGTAGTAACAGCCACCGTAGACGGCAAAGCCGAGCAGGATGATCCAGCGGATGCCGCCCCCGCGCCGTTGCCCACGTGCCGGCTGTCGGGCGCCGTTGTTGCCAAAGGAGTTGTTCATTGCCCCGCCACCTCAGCTCAGCTGTTCCGAGCGGCGATGATACTGCCCGGATGGCCGGCCCGGCATCAAGCCAGATTCACAACCCACGTACCACCCTGAAGCCGATCCGCGCGTTGGTCACGTCCGACTCCTGCAACCAGCGCCATGCCGCGCGGCTCTGTACCGGCGCATTGGCCCAGTTTGCCCCACGCACCACCCGTCGCCGGCAGCCGGGGTTGTACCAGGCCATGCCATCAGCCGGTGCCCGCCGGTAGCTGGCATGCCAGCAGTCAGCCACCCATTCAGACAGATTCCCCTCCATGTCGTACAGACCATAAGGGTTGGGCGCAAAGCTGCCCGCCGGGGCCGGCCCCCACCAGCCATCGGTATAGCCGGCGAAGGCATTGGCCCAACGCCTGCCTGTTGGCGAGACATCGCCCTCGCCGGTGAAGTTGCCACTGTCCTGCGGTGGGCTGGCGGCATGACCCCAGGGGAACCGGCCACTGCGCCCGGCGCGCAATGCATATTCAAACTCGGCCTCGCTGGGCAGGCGGTAATGGTGACCGGTCTGCTCGGACAACCAGGCCGCATAGGCCTCGGCATCGCGCACACTGACATGCATCACCGGCGCATCACCGGTGGCATCGCCACCGAGGTAATCGCTGCGCCAATCCACCCCGCTGCGCCGGATGAAGTTTCCGGTACGTGGCTCGTACACCACCGAATGCCCCCGCCGGGTGGCCCGCGGGCGTGCCCCGCTGGCCTGCACGAAACGCTCGAACTGGGCCACCGTCACCTCGGTGGCAGCCATGGCAAAACCCCGCTCGAAACGCACGGTATGTGCAGGCTGCTCGGCCTCCACCGCACCGGGCTCATCCTCGGCCGCGCCCATCAGGTACTGACCATGCGGCACCACCACCATCTGCGGCGCAAAACCACCGTCACGCAGGTGGTCACGCAGCACCTGCCCGGGTGCGTACAAGCCATAGCGCGTGGCCAGGGCAATCCGCCAGGCCAGCTGTTCCACCCGCGAATCGCCCGCCTGCGCCACTTCCCTGGCCTGCTGCAGACGCGCTTCGGCCGCACGCAGCCCGGCAGCGCTCTGCAGGTCATCCAGACCGGCGCGCAGCAAAGACTCCACCCGTACATCGCGCATGGTCTGCACCCGCAGGCGCGACTGGTCCACCGTCCCCACCGGCTCACGCAATCCCTCTGCCTGTGACAACAGGGCATCGGCCTGCCTGAAATCAGCGGTGGCTGCCAGCGCCTCGGCCTGGCGCAGCATGGCACTTTCCACTGCGGCCATGCCCTGCAGGGCACGCGCGTCGCCCGGCCAGCGCTCCAGCACCTGGGCAAAATCAGCCTGCGCACTCCCCAGGTCCAGCGGACGGCGGCGCAAGGCGGCCTCGCCACGCCGGTTCAACGCCAGCCGTTCCTGCGCCTGACTGAGCTGGTCGGTCAACCGCTCCAGCAACTGTGCATCTGCGGACAACTCGCGCAGCACCTGCAGCAGCTGGGTCGCCTGGGCCAGTGCGGCACGCTGGCGCTCCTGGCGTTGCAGCAGGTGTTCCAGCTGCAGCTGCAGGCGCCGGCGCAACTGCGCCAGCTGGGTTTTCACCTGGCGGTCGTTCGGACGCAACTCCTGCATTGCCAGCAGCAATGGTGCTGCCGCATCGGCATCCTCATACAGATGGCCACGTGCCAGCGCCTGCCCCACCCGGCGCCGCGCCTGCTGCCACTGCCCCGGTTCCAGCCTCACCTCCGGCATCGCCCACGGCCGCGCCAGGCGTTCTGGCAAGGGAGCGGCAGCCGCGGCGACCACGGCTGCCGGTGCAATCGGCTCACGTTCGGGACGGGCAATGCTGGCCGCTGCCGGTGCCACAGCCGGCTCGCTGCCGGGCTGGCCACAGCCCGATGCCAGCATGCACAGCACCACCCCGCCCAGCCTGCACCACGCCCTCATCGACACCACCACCAAGCCATTGCCAGCACATAGGCTATCCTCGCCACCCCGACATTGCAGTACACAAGTGCCCGTGGCCACCTGGATCAACACCCCCGAACAACTGGATGCCTACCGCCGCCTGCAGCCGCAGCGGATCGGCCTGGATACCGAATTCATCCGTGAGCGCACCTACTGGCCCCAGCTGGCCCTGGTGCAAATGGCCATCGGCGAGCACATCCTGTTGATTGACCCGCTGCAGCCGGGCATGGCCGCCGCCCTGCGCCCCTGGCTGGAAGACACTTCGATCACCAAGATCATGCACAGCGCCAGCGAGGACCTGGTGGCCTTCCAGCATGCCTGCGGCGCCGTGCCCCGGCCGCTGTTCGACACCCAGATCGCCGCTGCCCTGGCCGGCATCGGTGCCGGCATGGGCTACCAGAAGCTGGTGGCCCAGGTCACCGGGGTCGAGCTGGAAAAGGGCGAGCAGCGCTCGGACTGGATGCGCCGCCCCTTGAGCGACTCACAGCTGCACTATGCCGCCGCCGATGTCATCCACCTGTTCGCCCTGCACGACCACCTGTCATCTTCCCTGCAGCAGCAACAGCGCATCCAGTGGCAGATGGAGGATGCCAACCGCCTGGTCGATGGCATTGCCAATGACACTGGCGAGCGCTGGCCGCACCTGTCGATGCGCGCTGCCCAGTTCCTGGATACGGGCGCCCAGCAACGCCTGCTGCGCCTGCTGCGCTGGCGCGATGCCCATGCCCGCAGCAGCGACAAACCACGCAGCTGGATCCTGGACAACGAGCTGGCCTGCTCCCTGGCCAAGAACCCGCCGGCCTCGGCGCAGGCACTGGATGCCGTACTGGAGCGCAACCCCAAGGCACCGCGCAAGCTCGCCGCGGCCATCTGGCAAGCCCTGTCCACGCCACTGGCCGATGAGGCGCTGGCCCCGCTGGCCACCGACAACAGCGACCGCCTGCGTGCACCGCTCAAGCGTTTGCAACAGGCCGTTGCTGCCCAGGCAGCCGAAATCGGCCTGCCTGATGGCGTGCTTGCATCACGCAAACAGCTGGAGGCCTGGCTGGAACTTGGTCAACCTCCGGCAAGCCTGACCCCCTGGCGGCGACAGCTGCTGCAGCCCCTGCTCACGCCATTGCTGCCGTGATCAACAAACGCTTGCCAACAGCAAAAAGCCTGCGTATGATTCGCCTTCTTCGCAGAACGCGAAGCAGCTGGCCGAGTAGCTCAGTTGGTAGAGCAGGGGATTGAAAATCCCCGTGTCGGCGGTTCGATTCCGTCCTCGGCCACCATCAAAAAAAGCGCCCACCAAGGCGCTTTTTTTGTGCCCAACTGCCAACCCGGCCGACCTTGGCCGGGTCATCGGCCACGTACCGCTTGATCCCACCCGGACACAGGCGTAGATTTTCCCGCATGGGGCGGTAGCTCAGCTGGGAGAGCGTCGCGTTCGCAATGCGAAGGTCGGGAGTTCGATCCTCCTCCGCTCCACCATCCAGCAAAATCCCAGCCCCTGTCGGCTGGGATTTTTTTTGCCCAGGCCATCTGCGCCACCAACCAGCGCCTCCCGCCCCCCGGCCTGCAGGCAGGCCATGCAACCGACACCCTGCCGCAAGCGGCCTCACCGACCGCAACCGCCGAGCAGGAGCGCCACTTCTGCTCACCACTGCAACATGATCTTGCCGATATGCGCACTGCTTTCCATCACGGCGTGCGCCCTGGCCGCCTCGTGGGCGGGGAAAACCCGATGGATCACCGGGCGGGCATGGCCAGTCTCCAGCAGCGGCCACACGCGTTTCGTACAGCTGGCGGGCGACCGCGGCCTTGAACGCAAGCGGGCGCGACCGCAGTGTGGAACCGGTGACGGTGAGGCGACGCTGCATGATCAGCAAGGCATCGATGTCAGCCCACCTGCCACCCAGTGCAGCAATCAATACCAGCCTCCCCTCTTCGGCCAGCAGCCCCAGCGCGCGTGCCACGTAGTCGCCAGCCCACTACCAGACCGGAGCGACAGAGCCCCTCTCCACAGCTGCACCCGATGCACGGACACTCCATTGCCCGGCCCGCACGGCCTCCGCAGGTACAGCACCCGCAGGACCAGACGCCCGCTTCGCAAGCGCCACCGCGCACCGCGAGCTTCCGCCCGGATCATCGCTATCGACCATGGCGCCCAATACGTAATACAAAACGATTGACGCAATGCAAGTCGAACAAATTCCGCCCTCAAAAGGCTTGCACCCCACCAAATCACCAAGTATGATTCTTCACATCGCAGCAACACGCGGCGATCAGTTGGCCGAGTAGCTCAGTTGGTAGAGCAGGGGATTGAAAATCCCCGTGTCGGCGGTTCGATTCCGTCCTCGGCCACCATCAAAAAGCGCCTTCCAGGCGCTTTTTTTGTGCCTGCAATCCGGCGCCCCGGCACCGCGGAAAATTACTGCACAATAATCAGGCTCAGGTATAGACCTGAGCCCACGCACCCCGCCATACGCGATGGTATGCTTGTTCCGGTTGTCCTGCACGGAGTTCGAATGCGCGCCTGCCTGCCCTTGCTTGCCCTGTCCGCCCTGCTGCTTGCTGCCTGCTCTTCGGGGCCGGTAAAACGTGTATCACCACCGCAGGCCAGCATCAGCCAGCTCACCGTACTGGCCGATGGCCAATGGCAGCTGGAACTGCGCCTGCAGAACTTCAGCACCATGGCCATGCGCTTTGACAGCGTGAAACTGGAGCTGCGCAGCGAGCAGGAATTGCTTGCCCGGGTGGAGGCCCAGCCCGGATTCAGCGTTGGCGCCGAATCCGGCGACCTGCACCGGCTGACCGTGCAGCCCACCGCCCAGGGCCGCCTGCTCGCGGCGGCCACCCTGGCCGATACCCGCGCCCTGCCCTATCAGCTCAGCGGCACGCTGCAGGCCTCGCCTGACAGCGGCCGCCCGCGCGACTACCCGATCACCTACCGCAGCACCCTGCACCCGGCCCCCGGCCTGCCCGGCGTGCTGCGCTGACCCTTTCCCCTCCCCCATCCGGGCACTGCACACAGTGCGCCCACTGCACGAGGCATGACGCCATGAGTACCTACACCGCTCCGCTCAACGACATCCGCTTCGCCCTGCATGACGTGTTCAAGGTCGAGCCGTTGTTCGCCAGCCTGGGCTTTGAAGATGCCAATGCCGAGTTGATCGACGCCGTACTGGAAGAGGCTGCCCGCTTCAGCGGCAGCGTCCTGTCCCCGCTCAATGCGGTGGGCGACCAACAGGGTTGCAAGCTGGACAAGGACACCCACGAAGTCACCACCGCACCGGGCTTCAAGCAGGCCTACCAGCAGTTTGTCGAAGGCGGCTGGACCGGCCTGACCTCGCCGGTGGAGTTTGGCGGCCAGGGCATGCCCGAAACCCTGGGCATGGCCACCAGCGAGATGATTTCCGGCGGCAACCTGGCCTGGTCACTGTTCCCGCTGCTGTCCCACGGCGCAGTGGAGGCACTCAAGCACTACGGGCAGGAATGGCAGAAGGAAGTGTTTCTCAAGCCACTGGTGGACGGCAGCTGGACCGGCACCATGTGCCTGACCGAACCGCACGCCGGTACCGACCTGGGTTTGATCAAGACCCGCGCCGAGCCCAATGCCGATGGCTCCTACGCCATCACCGGCACCAAGATCTTCATCACCGCCGGTGAGCATGACCTGGTCGACAACATCGTCCACCTGGTCCTGGCCCGGCTGCCCGACGCGCCGGCCGGCCCGAAGGGCATCTCGCTGTTCGTGACCCCCAAGTACCAGGTCGGTCAGGACGGCGTGGTTGGCCAGCGCAACGGTCTGCACTGCGGCGCACTGGAACACAAGATGGGCATCCACGGCAGCTCGACCTGCGTGATGAACTTCGACGGCGCCCAGGGCTGGCTGGTCGGCGAGCCGCACAAGGGCCTGCAAGCCATGTTCGTGATGATGAACTCTGCCCGCCTGGGCGTTGGCATCCAGGGCCTGTCGCAGTCCGAGCGCGCCACCCAGGGCGCCCTGCGCTATGCCCGTGAACGCCTGCAGACCCGCGCCCCCAGGGGCGCCCTGCTGCCGGAAAAGCCGGCCGACCCGATCATCGCCCAGCCCGACGTGCGCCGCATGCTGTTGACCAACAAGGCGTTGACCGAAGGTGGCCGCCTGCTGGCCATCCATGCCTACACCCAGCTGGACACCGCTGCCCACGCCAGTGACCCGGCCGCGCGCGAGCGCGCCAACACCCTGGTCGGCTTCCTGACCCCGATCACCAAGGCCTGCCTGACCGAGTGGAGCATCGAAGCCACCTACAACGGCATCCAGGCTTTCGGTGGGCATGGCTTCATCGCCGAGCACGGCATGGAGCAGCTGGCCCGTGATGCGCGCATCCTGACCCTGTATGAAGGCACCACCGGCATCCAGGCGCTGGACCTGATCGGCCGCAAGACCGCCGCCTCCCAAGGCGCCGGCCTGAAGCTGCTGCTGGCCGAGGTCGAGCAGTTCATCAAGGACAACGCCGACAACCCGCTGCTGGCCGAATTCCTGCCGACACTGGGCGCCAAGGCAAAGGAGTGGAGCAAGCTGACCATTGATGTGCTGACCCGCGCTGCTGCCAACCCGGAAGAGCTGGGTGCCGCCTCCAACGACTACCTGTTCTATTCCGGCTATGTGGTGCTGGCCTACTGGTGGGCACGCAGCGTGGCCGCCACCGCCAATTCCAGCCAGACCGAGGCGTTCAAGCAGGCCAAGCTGGAAACCGCACGCTTCTACTATGCCCGCATCCTGCCGCGCACCCTGAGCCATGCCGCCGGCATTGCCGCCGGCGCCGACAGCCTGATGGCCATGGCTGACGAGCGTTTCGACGCCTGATCCAAGGCCCCTGCCGGGCACAGCAACAAGGCGGCCACCCGGCCGCCTTGTTGTTTGCACATGCCCACCGGGCACTGTCGACAGGCTGTCACCTGTACAGGTATAACCTGTCAGGCGATGGAGACAGACAGCCCCCTGCAGCGTCTGATCGACACCGCAGCCCCGGCTGCGGCAGACCTGCCAACGCCCATGTCGCCCCCCGCCTCGCCGGTGCGCCTGCTTGCCCTGGACGCCCACGGCCGGGTGCTGGAATGGATCTCATGGCAACAGGCCGCATGCCTGTACAGCCGCGATGCCGTGGCCTGGACCCTGGGCGAGCCCTGCCTGCGCTTGCACGGCGGCACCGGCCGGCTCAGCGGACTGCGCAGCTACCTGGACCTGCACCCGATCATTGCCGCCCGCGGCCATGCCCGCACACGCGCCATCGACCCCACCCCGCATCTGAGCAACAGCGCCCTGTTTGCCCGCGACCATTTCCTGTGCCTGTATTGCGGCCAGCAGTTCTCGCGCGCGAACCTGACCCGCGACCATGTCATTCCGCTATCCCATGGCGGTCTGGACAGCTGGGAAAACGTGGTCAGCGCCTGCGGCCACTGCAATGCACGCAAGGCCGCACGCACCCCTGCCCAGGCACGCATGCCCCTGCTGGCCGTGCCCTACAGCCCGAGTTGGGTGGAGCACATGATCCTGTCCAACCGCCACATCCTGGCCGACCAGATGGCCTTCCTCAGCGCACAGCTGCCGCGCCACCGGCGTGTCAGCGGATGAACCCGGCTGCAACCATGCCTTGGTCGAACACTGCTTTCACCACTGCCTGCTTGCCGCCCTTGGCGGCCACGGTGACAATAGCCATTGCTATAGAGCCTGCAGACAAATGATTGATTCGACCCGCTATCCGCGCCTGTCGCGCATTCTCACTCCCATCGACCTGCGCCGCTTTGACGAAGACGAGCTGGTGGCCGTGGCCGGGGAGCTGCGGGCCTATCTGATCGAGTCCGTCGGCAAGAGCGGCGGCCACTTTGCCGCTGGCCTGGGGGTGATCGAGCTCACCGTCGCCCTGCACTACCTGTACAACACCCCGGTGGACCAGCTGGTGTGGGATGTGGGCCACCAGACCTACCCGCACAAGATCCTGACCGGGCGCCGCGACAACATCCACACGGTCAAGCAGAAGGACGGCGTGGCCCCGTTCCCGAAGCGCGAGGAAAGCGAGTACGACACCTTCGGCGTCGGCCATTCCTCCACGTCGATTTCCGCCGCTCTGGGCATGGCCATAGCCAACCAGGCCCGCGGCGACGAGCGCCGCGCGGTGGCGGTGATCGGCGATGGTGCGATGACCGCCGGCATGGCTTTCGAGGCCCTGGCCCACGCCGGCGGCATGGACGAGGAGCCCAACGTGCTGGTCATCCTCAATGACAACAACATGTCCATCTCCGAGGCCGTGGGCGGGCTGACCAAGATGCTTGGCCGGGCCACCGCCAGCCGCACCTTCAATGCCCTGCGCGAAGGCGGCAAGAAGATCCTCGGTGACAAGCGCCACAGTCCGCCGGCACGCTTCGTCAAGCGCTGGGAAGAACAATGGAAGGGCATGTTTGTGCCCTCCTCGGCCTTCGAGGAAATGGGCTTTCACTACACCGGCCCGATCGACGGCCATGATCTGCCGCTGCTGCTGTCCACGCTCAAGCGCCTGAAGGGTGCCAAGGGCCCGCAGCTGCTGCATATCCTGACCACCAAGGGCAAGGGCTACGAGCCGGCCGAAGGCGACCAGATCGGTTACCACGCGGTGGGACCGTTCGACCCGTCCAAGGGCCTGCCCGCCAAGCCCGCGCCGAAGAAGCCGACCTACACCGATGTATTCAGCGACTGGCTGTGCGATGCCGCTGCGGCCGAGCCGTTGCTGTTGGGCATCACCCCGGCCATGCGCGAAGGCTCGGGCCTGGTACGTTTCAGCAAGGAATATCCGCAGCGCTACTTCGATGTGGCGATCGCCGAACAGCATGCGGTGACCCTGGCCGCCGGCATGGCCACCCAGGGCGCCAAGCCCGTGGTGGCGATCTACTCCACCTTCCTGCAACGTGCCTACGACCAGCTGGTGCATGACGTGGCCACGCAGAACCTGGACGTACTGTTTGCCATCGACCGTGCCGGCGTGGTCGGCCCGGACGGCGCCACCCATGCCGGCAACCTGGACCTGAGCTACCTGCGCTGCGTGCCCAACATGGTGGTGATGGCCCCTGCCGACGAAGCCGAGTGCCGGCAGATGCTCTCCACCGGCCTGGCCTACAAAGGCCCGGCCGCGGTGCGCTACCCGCGCGGCAGCGGCACCGGCGTGGCAGCAGGCACTGATCTTTCCACCCTGGAAATCGGCAAGGCCCAGCTGCGCGTACAGGGACAGAAGCTGGCCATCCTGGCCTTCGGCGCCTGCGTGCCGGCCGCCGAAGCAGTGGGCCGCGAGCTGGGCCTGAGCGTGGTCAACATGCGCTTCATCAAACCCCTGGACCGCCAGCTGTTGCTGGAACTGGCTGCCAGCCACGACGGCTTCATCACCGTGGAAGACAACGTGGTGGCCGGCGGTGCCGGCTCGGCGGTGTCCGAGCTGCTCAACGCCGAGGGCGTGCTGCGCCCGGTGCTGCACCTGGGCCTGCCCGATGCCTATCAGCCCCATGCCAGCCGCGAGGACCTGCTGGCCGAAGCCGGCATCGATGCCGAAGGCATCCGTGCAGCAATCCTGCGCCGCTGGCCGGACGCCGGCTCTGCGGCGCCACTGAGCGCAGCCATTGCCTGACACCTGCGCCCTGCACAGGGCGCCAACAAGCAATCAATGATGCTGCCCCCTTCACCAACAAAGGAGGCAGCATGTCCAGCCTTTATCGTTACTCGCCAGCGCGGCAGCAGGCCGTCACCGCCATCCCCGGGCGCGACAGTGAAAACCCGCTGGATCTGCTGGCCGCCTTTGATGGCCTGCCCGACAATACCTTCCTGATCGACGAGAACCAGCTGCAACAGCTGCGCCAGCAACTGGCAGGGCAGCACCCTGCTGACACCATCTGGGGGCTGGACCCCACCGATGCCCAGCTGAGCAACCTGGGCGTGCATCCGGGTGTGCAGGCCAACCAGCTCTGGTTGCACAAGCGTCCGCCCTGCACCATGAGCCACGCCCAGGCCCTGTACCTGTTCGGGGTCGAGCAGCACAGCCCGGCCTGAGTATTTGCCCCGGGCTCAGCGCGCCACAGCTTCGGCCAGGCGTGCGCCCAGCCAGACCACCAGCATCCCCCCGGCCACGCTGACCAGCAGATACAACAATGCACCCGCCGGCCGGGCCTGGCGCGCCATCACCAGCAGCTCGACCATCAGGCTGGAAAACGTGGTCAAGCCGCCAAGCAACCCGACCACCAGCAGCGGCCGCCACACCGCCGCCTGCGGGTGCGCATGCAGGCGAATGAGCAGATAACCGGCAGCGAAAGCCCCGGCCAGATTGACCAACAACGTCGGCCACGGCCAGCCATCGTGCAGCTGGCGCAACAAGCCAGCCCCGACCCACCAGCGCAGTGCGGCGCCCAGCGCACCGCCGAGCATCACCCAGAGCAGGGTCAGGCCGCTGCCGGCGGCCATCAGCGCCGCCCTGTCGGCGGCACGCCGTTGCCGGCAGCCTTGGCACGTGCCTGCCGGCGCTGCTCACGCAGGCGGTCCAGTTTTTCCTTCAGCTTGATTTCCATCCCGCGTGCCACCGGCTGGTAATACACCTTTTCATCCAGCGCCTCAGGCAGGGCCGTCTGTTCCAGCGCCACCCCGCCTTCGACGTCATGGTCGTACTGGTAGCCGGCACCATAGCCAAGCTGTCCCATCAACCTGGTGGGTGCATTGCGCAGGTGCAACGGCACCGGCAGGCTGCCCAGCGCCGCCACGTCCTCGCGCGCCGCCTTCAGGGCCATGTAGCTGGCATTGGACTTGGCCGTACTGGCCAGGTAGATGGCCAGGTTGGACAGGGCGATATGCGCCTCCGGCGGGCCAATGCGCTCATACGCATTCCACACGTTCAAGGCCATCTCCAGCGCCCGCGGGTCGGCAAGGCCGATGTCCTCCACCGCCATGATGGTCAACCGCCGCAGCAGGTAGGAAGGATCACAGCCCCCATCAAGCATGCGTGCCAGCCAGTAGATCGCTCCGTCCGGGTTGGAGCTGCGTACCGACTTGTGCAACGCCGAAATCTGGTCGTAGAACTGCTCGCCGCTCTTGTCAAAACGCCGGGTGCGGTCAGCCAGTACCTGCAGCAGGGTTGCCTCGGTGATCTGCCCGCCCTCATCGGCCGCCAGCTCGGCGGCAATTTCCAGCAGGGTCAGCGCACGCCGCACATCACCATCGGCGGCGCGGGCAATCTCCAGCAGCAGGCGCTCATCCACCGACACCGCCTGCCGCCCCAACCCGCGCTCGCCATCATCCAGCGCCCGGCGCAGGGCAATGACCACATCCTCTGGTGACACCGCTTCGAGCACATGCACCCGGCAACGCGACAGCAGGGCCGAGTTCAGTTCGAAGGAGGGGTTTTCGGTGGTGGCACCGACAAAGATGATGGTGCCGCGCTCGATATGCGGCAGGAAGGCATCCTGCTGGCTCTTGTTGAAACGGTGCACCTCATCAACGAACAGCACCGTACGCCGTCCCTGACTGAAACGGGCAGCTGCCTCGGCCAGCACCTGACGCACTTCCGGCAGACCGGCCAGCACGGCGGAAATGGCCCGGAACTCAGCGTCGGCATAACGCGCCAGCAGCAACGACAGGGTGGTCTTGCCGCAGCCTGGCGGCCCCCACAGGATCATCGAATGGACCCGGCCGGATTCGACCGCACGTCGCAACGCGCTGTCTGCGGCCATCAGGCGGCGCTGCCCAACCACCTCATCCAGACTGGCCGGACGCATACGCTCGGCCAGCGGCCGAGCAGGTTCATGACCGGCACCGCTGAGCAGGTCCGGCTGATCGGAAGGAAAGGAAGAATGGGAACGGGCCACCCGGCAAGTGTACCCGGTGGCCCGCCGCTCAGGCAGTTGCCGCAGGTACTGGCTTACGGTTCGCCGACCACATCCACCCCGGGCGGCGGAGTGAAGCTGAAGGTGGAGGCGGCAAAGCGCGGATTGCGCTGCCAGTTGCTGAAGCTGATCACGGTGCGCTGGCCAAGGCTGTCGAGGATTTCCATCTTCGCCAGGCCCTGCGCATTGAAGCCGAGCGAGGCGTAGTCGAAGTTGGCCTCCTGGCCCGCCTTGGGGCTGAGCGAGAGCCAGTTCAGGCCATCACGCGGGGCCGCCTCCTCGCTCAGGTCGTACTGGCGTTCGAGCAGGGCCGGATTGACCAGCGCGGCCAGCGGACTGTTGCGCTCCTCCTCGCCCTGGGCACGCACGGTGACCTGCTCCAGGTCCGGCTCGTAAGCCCAGACCCGGCGGCCATCGGCAATGATCAGCTGCGCATGCGGGCTGACATATTCCCAGCGCAGCTGGCGCGGCGCCGCCACCGCCACCCGGCCAGTGGAGCGCTCCTTGATGCGGCCGCGGCTGTCGGTGACCTGCTGGCTGAACTGCCCATCCAGGCCCTGCAGGCCGGCAGTGAAACGACGCAGATCATCGCGCCCACCGGCATGCGCCGGCAAGGCAACCAGGGCGGACACGGTCACCGCAACCGTCGCGGCAAGGGTACGGATCGTCAGCTGCATGGAACACCTGTGATGTGGGATGGAGGCAGTGTGTGCGCATCTGGCTGAATGCGCGTCGACAAGGAAACACCGCGGCGATTGACGACTGCCGCCGCCGGCCCGGCTCAATGCGCCGGCGGCGGCGGTGCGATCACCTTGCGGTCGCCATTGTGCTCGGGGGCGCTGACAATGCCGGCCGACTCCATCGCCTCGATCAGGCGCGCGGCACGGTTGTAACCGA
Source organism: Stenotrophomonas sp. (assembly GCA_051885115.1). GTDB lineage: Bacteria > Pseudomonadota > Gammaproteobacteria > Xanthomonadales > Xanthomonadaceae > Stenotrophomonas. The sequence continues at coordinate 48,324 of JBJEWP010000099.1, forward strand.
TCTTCAGCCGCCGCTGCACACCGGAAATGGAGGCACGCCGGGTTTCGGTGACAATGCGCACGGCATCGTCATACAGCGGGTCGGACTCATCCCCGCCACCGCCGCTTTCCGGCAGGCCGGTGGCGCCGACCACGGTGCCATCGCCCATGGTCTGCACCTCGTCCAGCACGCCTTCCACATACACCACCGGGCCGGACGCCTTCAGGTCCTCCACCACCCGATGCACTTCCTCGTCACTGACAAAGGCGCCATGCACACGCTCGGGCAAGGCGGTACCCGGCGGCAGGTAGAGCATGTCGCCGTTGCCCAGCAGGGCCTCGGCACCGCTCTGGTCCAGGATGGTGCGCGAGTCGATCTTGGAGCTGACCTGGAAACCGATGCGGGTGGGGATATTGGCCTTGATCAGGCCGGTGATCACATCCACCGACGGCCGCTGGGTGGCCAGGATCAGGTGCATGCCGGCCGCACGCGCCTTCTGCGCCAGGCGGGCGATGAGCTCTTCGACCTTCTTGCCGACGATCATCATCATGTCGGCAAATTCGTCGATGAAGATCACGATGTGCGGCATCGGCTCCAGTTCGCGCGGCACCTCCCCGGCCTCCGGATTGGGCTGGAACAGCGGGTCCATCAGCGGCTGACCGGCCTCGGCGGCCTCGCGCACCTTCTTGTTGAAACCGGCCAGGTTGCGCACGCCCACCGCACTCATCAGCTTGTAGCGGCGCTCCATCTCGGCCACACACCAGCGCAGGCCGTTGGCAGCCTCCTTCATGTCGGTGACCACCGGCGCCAGCAGGTGCGGGATACCCTCATAGACACTCAGTTCGAGCATCTTCGGGTCGATCATCAGCATGCGCAGGTCCTTCGGGCTGGCCTTGAACAGCAGACTGAGGACCATCGCATTGACCGCCACCGACTTGCCCGAACCGGTGGTGCCAGCCACCAGCAGGTGGGGCATGCGGGCCAGGTCGGCCACGGTCGGCCGGCCGCCGATGTCCTTGCCCAGGGCCAGGGTCAG
>JBJEWP010000100.1:0-8634 GCA_051885115.1 Stenotrophomonas sp.
GTCAGGCTGAGAGAGTCCCTTGGAACCTGATCCGGTTTGCACCGGCGTAGGGAGCTTTGAGCAGCACACACACACCGGCCATCGTGGCGGTGCCGCGCGTGCGCGCCTTCGCTTCGTCCCCTTGCCTGGCTGATGACGAACCGAATGAACCGCTGCTACCCGATCTCGCTGTTGACCGCCGCCCTGAGCGCCGCGTTGCCGCTGTATGCCAGCAACGTTGCCACTGCAGGTGACGAGCATTCGCCCACCGAACTGGCCGCCGTGCAGGTGCAGGCCAGCCAGGGCAACACCACCCGCACCATCCAGTCCGGCAGCTTCGGCGGTGGTGACTGGAAGGACACCCCGGCATCGACCAACGTGCTCGACCGCGACCTGCTCGACCACCTGCAGGTGCGCAGCCTGTCCGAACTGGCCCGCAACGATGCCTCGCTGGGCGACAGCTACGCCCCGGTGGGTTATTACCAGAACATCGCCATCCGCGGCTTTGCCCTGGACACCGCTACCGGCTACCAGTTCAACGGCCTGAGCATCGCCGGCGAGCAGCGCCTGGCGCTGGAGCACATCGCCCAGGTGGAAGTGCTCAAGGGCGAAGCCGGGCTGGCCGCCGGGGTGATGGCCCCGGGTGGCCTGGTCAACTACATCGGCAAACGCCCGCAGGCCGTGCGCAACCTTACCCTGGCCACCGACGCCGAAGGCAGCCGCTATGCCGCCATCGATGTCGGCCACTGGCTGAGCCCGCGCTTTGGCGTGCGCTTCAACGCCGCCTGGGACGACAGCCACTCCTATGTCGACCACGCCGATGGCCGCCGCAACTTCTACGCCCTGGCCACCGACTGGCGGATCAGCGAGCGGGCAAAGCTGGAAGTGGATGCCAACTACCAGACCAGTGCGCAGCGTTCGGTCTCGGCCTACCAGCTGCTCGGTGCCAGTGCCCTGCCCGGCGAAGTGGACCGCGGGCAGCTGATCGGCTACCAGGCCTGGCAGCGGCCGGTGGCCATCGCCAGCACCAACCTGAGCCTGCTGCATACCTACCAGATCAGCCGCAACTGGCAGTCGCGCATCGCCGCCAGCCACAGCCGCTCGGTGATCGATGACCACGTCGCCTTCGCCTATGGCTGCTACTACACCGACGGCTGCGCCGATGGCAGCGTGCCGGGCAACTTCTTCGCCCCCAACGGCGACTACGACATCTACGACTACCGCAGCCCGGACGACACCCGCCGCAACCAGCAGCTGCGTGCCGAACTGCGTGGCCGTTTCAGCACCGGCGACATCGGCCACCAGCTCAGCCTGGGCGTGGACGGCTTCCGCCGCAGCGTGGACAGGCGCCGCAACGTCAACGAGTACGTCGGCAGCGGCAACATTTACGACAAGCAAGTGCCGCAGTTCGAGCCCTCGCCGCTGCAGCCCGGTCCCTCGGTACGCCGCCTGCACAGCAAGCAGCAGTCGCTGTTCGTGCTTGACCGCATGCAGCTGGCGGCCGACTGGCAATGGCTGGCCGGTGGTCGCTTCGTGCAGCTGGACGAGACCGCACGCAACAAGCGTGGCGTGCTGGAACGTGAAAGCAGCCTCAGCCGCTTCCTGCCGCAGACCGCGCTGATCTGGCAGGCCAACGACCAGCTCAATGTCTACGCCAGCCATGTCCAGGGCATCTCGCTGGGCCAGGAAGCCCCGTTCTGGACCAGCAATGACGGCCAGTACCTGCCGGCCCTGCGTTCGCGCCAGAACGAGCTGGGGCTGAAGTACAGCCCCAGCGAGGCACTGATGCTGGGGGCGGCGGTGTTCCGCTCCAGCCGGCCGATGCAGTATGCGCAGCCCGATGCCAGCGACGCCGGCTACACCTTCGTCCAGCAGGGCCGGCAGACCCATACCGGGCTGGAGCTCAGCGCCCGTGGCCAGGTGGGTGCCCAGCTGCGCCTGCAGGCCAGTGCCAGCGTGCTGCAGGCGCAGGCGCGGCGCAGCGGCACCCCCGCCTACGAAGGCCACCAGCTGATCAACGTGCCCAGGACCCGGGCCAGCGTGCATGCCGACTACACCCTGCCCTTCGTTCCGGGCCTGGGCATCACCGGCGGCTGGCGCCACGCCTCGTCCAATGTGGCCACCGCCGATGGCCGCGTGCGTGCCCCCGGCTACCACGTGTTCGATGCCGGCCTGCGCTACGAGCACCGCCTGCATGCACGGCCGGTGAGCTGGCACCTGTCGGTGGACAACCTGTTCGACCGTTTCTACTGGCGTGATACCGGCAGCAGCTCGGGCGATTACTACCTGTTCCCGGGTGCCCCACGCCAGGCCCGGCTGTCGGTCAGCATCGCGCTATGACCCCGGCACTGCTGGAATGGTCGGCGGTGGCCTTCAGCATCCTCGGCGTCTGGCTGATGGGCCAGCGGCGGATGCTGGCCTGGCCGGTCGGGCTGGTCTCGGTGGGCCTGTATGCCTTGGTGTTTGCCCAGGTGCGGCTGTATTCGGACGCCCTGCTGCAGGGCGCCTTCGCCGTGTTCCTGGTGTACGGCTGGCTGACCTGGCAGCGCCGGCTGGCCGACGACGGCCGGATCGTGATTGCCCCGCTGTCACGGCGGCAGGGCGTGCGTGACCTGGGCATCGGCCTGGCCGGCGGCCTGGCCCTGGGCGCGCTGATGCACCACCACACCGATGCCGCCCTGCCCTGGCTGGATGCCATGCTGGCCGCGCTCAGCCTGGTGGCCCAGTGGTGGCAGGCCCGCCGCCACGCCGCCACCTGGTGGCTGTGGATCGCCCTGGACGTGGTCTACATCGGCATGTACCTGGTCAAGTCGCTGCATGTCACCGCCGCCCTGTACCTGCTGTTTGTCGGCCTGGCAGTGCTCGGCCTGCGCAGCTGGAACAAGGCCGCCAGGGCTGGCTGACACCACACGCCGGGCGTCAATCACGACGCCCGGCCTCCGCCGCAGCGTTCAACCTGCCGGCCAATGCGACCACAACGCCAGCAGGGCCAGGTGGCCGACGTAGTACAGGTAGAAGAACCAGCGCACCCGTGGCAGCGGCCATTGCCGCGGCCCCAGCAGCAGCACCACCGGCAGCGCCAGCAGGGCCCAGCCGTTGCCGTTGTACACGCACAACAGGGCCAGGGCGGCCAGCACCAGCAGGCCATGGAACACCAGCTCGTGGCGCAGCGGCGGGCGCATGGCCAGGCTGCGGTAGAACAACCAGGCGGCCAGCACCAGGCCGCCACCGAACCAGCGGTATTCCACCAGCAGCCCGCCCAGCGCGAACAGCAGCGCGGCCCAGCCGCTGCGGCCGCGTTGGTGCAGGGCCAGGCAGGCGGCCAGCAGGCAGAACGACCACAGCACGTTCAACGGCAGCAGCACCCCGAATGCCCCGGCATACACCGGCTGGGCCAGCACGGCCCAGGGCAGCAGCCGGCGTGCCGACTTCAGCGCATCAGCTCCGGGCTCGGCCAGGTTGCAGGCCAGCACGATGGCAAACAACGGAAAGGCCACCCGGCCAAGCTCCGACAGCACCGGCACGTAACCACCCCACACCACCTTGGCCAGGTGGTCGCCGGTCATCAGCAACAGGGCAAGCCACTTGAGCAGTTCACGGGCCGGGCTGGTCAGGCTGCAGGGCATCACGGGCGGAGCAAGCGGAGGGAGACGGCAGTATGCCTGTTCAGCCCCACATGGCTGGCACCGGCCGGCTGCCGCCCGCCCTGCCAGCGTCCATGTCCCTGCCCACAGGGCAGAGTCATCAGCGGCCATGCGGCAGGCGGTTGCGGCCCCGGCCAGGCGCGCATCGGGCAGTGTGTGCAACGGGTGCAAGCCGCCGGCCCTGCGGCAATGCACAGGCAACCGCCGTCAGTGTTTTCGATGCCGGTACCACACCCGCGGATTCGTGTCATTTTGGTGAAAAAAACATCATCCCGGTTTAACGCTGCAGCGCACTGCCAGTGCTTTGCTAGCGCAAAGCCGCAGCCTGGAGCCGGGGCGCCGTTCCGGCATGCTGCTGCATCGGAGGAAGGATGTTTGATTCACTCATCCGTGAAGCCGCCGAGCGCTTCGGGCTCGGCGACAAGGCACGCCCGCTGGTCAGCTTGTTGGTCAGCATGCTCTTCGACAAGAACCACAAGGGGTTTGGTGGCCTGCCCCAACGCTTTGAACAGGTTGGCCTGGGCGACGCCTTCAACGCCTGGGTCAGTGGTCAGGCCGGCGAGAATGTCCTGCAGCCGGACCAGTTCAGTGCCGTGGTCGGCAATGACCAGGTCACCAGCATGGCCCACAAGCTCGGGGTACCCAACGCGGCGGTTACCGTGGCCGGTGCCACCCTGCTGCCCAAGCTGATCAGCCTGCTCACCCCGGGCGGAAAAATCCCCACGATACCGCCGCCCGAAGCCGGCCAGCTGCTGCTGGACCAGCGCGACCGCCAGTCCGCCACCGCCGCCTTCCGCCACGAGCCGCCGCCAGCGGCAGCGGCCGGCAGTGGCAACGGCTGGTTGAAATGGATCCTGCTGTTGCTGGCCCTGGCGGCGGGCATTGTGCTGGTACGTGGCTGCCTGCAGCGCGAGGCCGGCAGTGCTGCGGTGGCCAGCACCACGCCGGCCCCGCCCAGTGCGCCGGCCGATGCCCGCTTCGGCATGGAAACGGCAGCCGGCAAGGTCAGCGTCAGCGGCCAGGTGCCCAGTGACGCCGACAAGGCCCGGCTGTGGGATGCCTTGCTGGCCAACTTCGGTGCCGGCAATGTGCAAGGGGACATCCGGGTGGATGCCAACACCCTGGCGCCGGGCTGGATGGACAAGTTGATCACGGCATTGCCCGAGCTCAAGGCCGATGGCATCAAGCTCGGCTTTGATGGCGAGCAGCTGCATATCGACAGCAGCGGGCTGGATGAGGCACAGCGCTTTGCCCTGAGTGAAAAGCTGCGCGGCCTGTTTGCCGGCTATGACATCAGCGGCCTGTGGGACCGTGCCGCCGCTGCCCTGGCCGGCCTGCCGGCCGGCTTCAGCGGCGATCAGCTGGTGGCCGCGCTGAACCTGATGGACATCTACTTCGACACCGGCTCGGCCCGTATCACCGGCGACAGCCAGCAGACCCTGCGCAGTGCCGCCGGGGCGATCCAGCAGGCCCCCGCCGGCACCCGCATCGAGGTGGCCGGGCATACCGACAACACCGGCGATGCCGCCGCCAACCTGGCCCTGAGCCAGCAGCGCGCCGATGCCGTGGCCGCCCGTCTGGGCGAGCTGGGTGTGGGCAGTGGCGTGCTCAGCGCCAAGGGCTACGGCCAGGAAAAACCGCGCGCCGACAACGCCACAGAAGAAGGCCGGGCGCAGAACCGCCGTATCGAGTTCAGCGTGGTCAAGTAAGCACGCCCGGGCCGGGCCGTTGCCCAGGCAGGACCCGGCAATGCAAAAAACAACAAGCCGGCAGATGCCGGCTTGTTGTTTTGGCCCAGGTGCGGCGCTGTGGGGCCTTCAGGCCCGGGCCAGCGCTACCGCACCGGATTATTCATTGTTGTCTGCAGCCGGCTCTTCAGCCGGGCGGTTGGCGGCCTGCTTGCGGGCGAGCTTTTCATCCTTCTTCTTCTTGGCTGCCAGTTCGCGTTGGCGCTTTTCAAAAGCGTAATTGGGTTTGGCCATGACAGGCTCACAGGTCAGCGGAAGAGGCCTCCAGTCTACGCGCTATTGCCACAACCCCGGCCCAAGCACGGCTACCCCGGCCTGCAGCACGCGGCGAAAACCACGTCAAAAGCGCATGCAGTGGCTGCGTTTTGATCAGCGCCGGCACAAGCACAAAGGTGCCGCCGGCTGCATCCACGCCCTGACGGCATCGCCTGCCAGCACCATGGATAAGCACGCCGCGCCAAAACAACAAGCCGGCCATGGGCCGGCTTGTTGCCGCTGCACGGGCTGGCACGAGGCTTCCACACCTTGCCGCCAAGCCTGCGGATTACAGCGTGGAATCATCCCGGCCGATACGGCTGCCGATCGCAGCACCCGACAGCGCCGCATGCCACTGGCTGCACGTACACCACAGGCCGGTACCCCCCCCCGGCGCCCTGCCCCTGATCCCCTGCCTGGCAACTGCCTTGTCGGCGGGCAAACATGGGCGCAGGCAAGCTTGCCCAGGCAGCCGGTTGTGATCGGCCAATCATGTCACTGGAGGTGCACGTGGAAGCTGGGGTGCAGCGCAGGGTCATTGCCCTGCTCGATGAGGCCGGGATCCAGGTTGGCGGCAGCCAGCCCTGGGACATCCAGATCCACAACCCGCAATTCCATGCCCGGGTGCTGGCGCAAGGCTCGTTGGGGCTGGGCGAAAGCTACATGGACGGCTGGTGGGACGCGCCCTCGCTGGACGCCTTCCTGGCCCGGCTGCTGCAGGCCCGGCTGGACGCCCGCGTGCATGGCAGCGGGGAGGTCTGGGATGCACTGAAGGCCCGCCTGATCAACCTGCAGGCCGGCCAGCGCAGCTTCGAGGTGGGCAAGCGCCACTACGACCTGGGCAATGACCTGTACCAGGCCATGCTCGGCCAGCGCCTGGTCTACAGCTGTGGCTACTGGGCCCATGCCGACAACCTGGACCAGGCCCAGCACGACAAGCTCGACCTGATCTGCCGCAAGCTGGACCTGCAACCGGGCATGCGCGTGCTGGACATCGGCTGCGGCTGGGGCGAAGCACTGAAGTTTGCCGCTGAGAAATATGGTGTGAGCGGGGTGGGCGTGACCATCTCGCAGGAACAGGCCATCTATGCCCGCCAGCTGTGCGAGGGCCTGCCAGTGGACATCCGCCTGCAGGACTACCACCAACTGGACGAACCCTTCGACGCCATCCTCTCGGTGGGCATGTTCGAGCATGTCGGCGTAAAGAACTACCGCAGCTACTTCGAAGTGGCACGGCGCTGCCTGCCACCGACCGGGCGCTTTTTGCTGCACAGCATCGGCAGCAACCGCAGCCGCGAGCGCACCGACCCCTGGATCGCCAGGTACATCTTCCCCAACTCCATGCTGCCCTCGGCCGCGCAGATCAGCCGTGCCATGGAAGGCCTGTTCGTGCTGGAGGACTGGCACAACTTCGGCACCGATTACGACCTCACCCTGCAGGCCTGGCGCGACAACATCGAGGCGGCATGGGATCAGCTGGACGCGCGTTACGACGAGCGCTTCCGGCGCATGTGGCGCTTCTACCTGGCCGGCTCGATGGCCACCTTCCGCATCCGCCAGTCACAGCTGTGGCAGCTGCTGCTCAGCCCCGAAGGCATTGCCGGTGGCTGCCGCGTGCCGCGTTGAGCGAGTGGGCAACAACAAGAACGGCAAGCCGGCACCTCACACCCTCCGCACGGCCTGCGGCCTGCCGCAGCGATTACCGGCAGGCCACATCCACACAGTGCCGCCCGTGGCCTCAGTCGCGTGCAGCCTTGCTGCGCCGCTTGCCCTTGCTGCTGCCTGATTCGCGGCTCTGCGCGAACTCGGGGAAGGTATCGGCGAGGCTGTCGGTATCGGGCAGGATGTAGAAAATACCGCCACGCTGGAAGGTCGTGCGCACCACCTGCTCATAGAAGCGGGTGTCGACATTGATGCAGCCGTGGGTGACCCGGTTGTCATCCGGGGTGGCCGAGGCCAGGCGTTCGGCGCGCTGCTCGGCAGGCGTGCCGGCTGCGGTGGGATGGATCGACACCGCCGATTCGTAATCCACCCACAGCACCCGCCCGGCATCCAGCGATGGCCCGTAACCACCGACAAAGCGCCCCGCCGGGGTGGTGCGGTCACGCCCGGGAATCTCGCGCAAGGCCAGGCCGGCAATACCCGGCGCGGTGTGGTCGCCCACCGCTGAGCCAAACAGGCCGGGGGCGGCGCCACGCAGGCGGCCATCGCCGCCAAACACCAGTACCTGCGCTGCCGCCTTGTCGATTACTGCGAACGGATAGCCGTGGTTGTCTTTGGATGCGACAACCCAACCGGCCAGGTCGATCACCGTTGCCGAAACCTCCTGGTCGCGCGGCAACTGGTCAACCACATCCGGTGCCGGCCCGGCGGCGTCCTGCGCCTGTGCTGCCGGTGCCATGAATGCAAGCGACAAGGCCAGCAGCCCGATGCCCTGTACAGAGCGGATCACGGAAGGTTTGGTCATACGGCTTGGCCCCTGCCCAGAATCAACGACGGCGGAATCAAAGCAAACCGGTGGCCGCGGCGGCCACCGGTCGCCAATGCGTTGCGGCTTACAACAGCATGCAAGCCATCAACCGCGTGGGGTACGGGTCGGCGCACGTTCCAGCTGCTGCACCCGGCCTTCGATCTGGTCCAGGCGCTGGTTGGCCTGCTGGGCGGAGCGGTTGGCCGCGTCGGCACTTTGAGCCGCGCCCTGCACCTTGGCATCAATCTGGTCCAGACGCGTGTTGATGGTTGCGAACTCTTCCTTGTAGGTAGCGCAACCAGAGAAACTGATGGCGGCAACCAGTGCCACACCGAACAGACGGGCCTTGGTGAGATGCTGCTTGGCGACAGACATTGGACTCTCCTTCGCTTGGGGAGTCTGGAATATAGCCACGTTTGTTACACCCGCCATCGCCGCTGTTGGCGCGGATTTCAGTACATAAACTCAACCTAACTATTTGTTTTTCATTAAAAAGACGACTTCGTCACACACAACCGGGACATACGGCCCGGACCGG
>JBJEWP010000101.1:0-8338 GCA_051885115.1 Stenotrophomonas sp.
GCACCCGCTGGGTTCGGCCCTGTTAGCGCGTCTGGACAGCCAGCAGCCGCTGGTGGATTCACAGGCCTGCCAGCGCTATGCCCAGGCCGGGCGCGAAGGCCTGGCACAGCGGCTGCAGGACGAAGCCGCCGGGCACCAGCCCTGAACACTGCCCCACGGGGAGCAGGTGGCTGCAATAATGCCCACCCGTTGTTGTGTTGCCCTGCCCATGTCCCGCCTGACCACCCCGCTTGTTGAACGCCTTGATCGCCTGCTGCCGCAAACCCAGTGCGGGCAATGCGGCTATGACGGCTGCCGGCCGTATGCCGAGGCCATGGCCCGGGGCGAGGCCGGGGTGGAACGCTGCCCGCCCGGTGGCGACGAGGGCGCGCGGCAGCTGGCCACGGTGCTGGGTGTCGATCCGCTGCCGTATGACCGTGCGCGCGGCACGCACAAGCCGGCGCAGGTGGCGGTGATCGTGGAAGAGGACTGCATCGGCTGCACCAAGTGCATCCAGGCCTGCCCGGTGGATGCAATCATCGGCGGCGCCAAGCACATGCACACCGTGCTGGCCGACCTGTGCACCGGCTGCGAGCTGTGCATCCCGCCCTGCCCGGTGGACTGCATCGAACTGAAACCGGTTTGATTGCCCTTCCCGCAATTCCCCTTGCCACCATGGAGTGCGCCGATGTCCCCCGGCTTTGAGCACACGCTGCAGGCCATGCGCAACCAGCTGGACAGCTGGCAGATTGCCCCTGGCATGGCCGCCCCGCCGTTCTGGCGCCTGCTGCTCAGCGTGCTGCCGCCCTGGCGCGATTACCCCGGCACCCTCTGACTGCACGGCTGCCGCAACGCAACGGCTCTTGCGTGTTTTACTGCAGCCATCCGGGCCGGTTGGCACAACGGCCCTTCCCTTTCCCCCCAGCGGACTACGGCCATGAGCACCCACGCCCACGAGAAGATCAACTATCTGGAATTTCCCAGCCTCGATCTGGAAGCGACCAAGCAGTTCTTCACTGCCGCGCTGGGCTGGTCATTCGTGGATTACGGCCCGGATTACAGCGCCTTTTCCGGCCAGGGGCTGGACGGCGGTTTCTTTCGCGCCAGCAAGGTCGCACGGCCACAGGATGGCAGCGCCCTGGTGGTGTTCTACAGCGCGCAACTGGAGGCCACCCGGCACAAGCTGGTGGCCGCCGGCGCGGTGATTGCCCAGGAGATCTTCGACTTCCCCGGCGGACGCCGTTTCCACTTCGTCGAACCCGGTGGCAACGAGTTTGCGGTATGGAGCGAGCCGGTTGGCTGACCCACTGCCACCTGCCCGTATCGCCACACGCACAAAAAGCCCGCGCTCAAGGCGCGGGCTTTGCCCATCACCGACCCGGTGCTCAGACGATGGCCGCGGTGACCACGATCTCCACCTTCCAGCCCGGGTTGACCAGCTTGGCTTCCACGGTGGCACGGGCGGGGGCATGGCCGGCCGGCACCCAGGCATCCCAGGCCACGTTCATGCCGGGCGCATCGTTGATGTCGGCCAGGAAGATTTCCGCACGCAGGATGTTTTCCTTGCTGGTGCCAGCACGTGCCAGCAGGGCATCGATGTCGGCCAGCACCTGGGCAGTCTGCCCGGTGATGTCGGCGCTGGTGTCTTCGGGGATCTGCCCGGCCAGGTAGGCCACACCGTTGTGGATGGTCATCTCGGCCAGGCGCGGGCCACAGTCAAAGCGTTGGATCATTGCGGGTGTTTCCATCGGGGAAAGGGGGCCGCTGGCAGCCGCCAGCTGCTGCCGTGACAGGCGCAACAACAGCGCCAGTGCCAGCATGAACATGCAACACACCAGCGCGGCAATCAACAGTTTCTGGCCACCACCACGTGGCAACCATGGCAGCCGGCCGATGTGGATCAAGGCCAGTGCCCAGCACGTTGCCGTTCCCAGCAGGGCCGGCAGCCGCCATGCCCGCCAGTCCGGCAGGCGGGCAAAACGCAGGGTCTGCAGCAACAACGCCAACAGGGCGGCAACAAACGCCGCATAAGCGGCCACGTGGTGGAACAGGCCGGGCCGGCTCACCTGTGCCGGTGGCTGCAGGCGGTCGCCCACCGCCACCCCGGCCAGGCCCAGGCCGGCCACAGCCAGGCACAGCAGCACCGCCCGGCCGGACCACACCGGATGTGGCACCAGGTGGCGCAGCGCCACCCCCAGTCCTGTCATCGCCGCGCCCAGGGCGACATAGGCCAGACACAGCCAGATGCCACCGGGGCCGTGCAGGTAATGGCTCAGGGTGTGTTGCCAGGCGATGAGATCACCCCGCGTGAACTGCAGCACGGCGGCCGTGGCCAGGAAAAAACCACCGGCCAGCAGACCGCCCAGCAGCAGACGCCGGGTCAGCCTGTCGTGGTCAGGGCTCATGCCTGCCCGGGGTGGCGTTGCTGCCACTGCGCCAGACGCTGCCGGTAGTTGTTCAGCTCGTCGGCATACAGGTCCAGCACGCACAGCGGGCAGCCGCTGCCACAACATTCATTCTCGCCCGGCGGCTCGGGAGGCTGCGGCCGGGGGTCGTCGTCATGCTCGATCATTGCCATGGCCGCAGCTGCGGCGCCAACCAAGGGGATGGTGATTCTAATCATGACGGCGGGCTCTGGCCCAGATCGGTGCCTGCAACCGGCGGGCCAGGTTGGCGCGAGCGGCGCCATCCCAGCGCGCGTGGCCCCAGTCGCTGAGAAAGATCCGCGGCCGCTTGAGCAAGGCCTTGAGGAAGGCCCGCCGCCGCCAGGTGAACAACCAGCCCGGCACCACCCCACGGAATTCATCGGCAATGCTGGCGTCGTAGGCGCAGAACACCTCCCAGGGCGCGGCCAGGATGGCCATGTCGCAATCCAGGAACAGCGCCTGGTCAACGCTGACCTGTGCCGGCAGCAGGCTGCCATGGCGGGCGGTAAGCTCGATCAGCTGCACCAGCGCCGTCGTATCCACACCGGCATCGGGCAACCAGCGGCCGATTGCCTGCAGTGCCAGGCGCGCACTGGCCGCCTCGTTGTCGCTGCGCCCGGGCACGTACACCGCATCGTGGTACAGCGCCGCCAGCTGGGCTTCGGCCGGCTGCTGCCAGCCCGGCCCGGCCGCCACCTCGGCACAGTGCTGCAGCACCGCCTGGGCGTGGCCGAAATGGTGATAGGCACGCGCCGGCTGCGCATGCTGCGCACGCAGCTGCTGCAGCATCGGGGCCGGCAGTTGCAGCGGCGGGAACGGAACGGAGGCGCTCATGCGCCCATCATCGGCAAGCCGGCAGCTGCCGGCAACGCCGGCCACTCACCCCAGTGACCAGATGCCTTCCAGCTCTTCGCGGTCCTGGCCCAGAAACTGGCGCAGCAGCACGAACTCGCGTACCAGCCAACGCATCGACTGCACCGGCTGCTCGGCCACCTGGCGGCTGTCGACCAGCAGCGGGATATGCGGCGCCTGGCCCGGCCTGACCCGGCCCAGCACCGGCTGCATCAGCTTGAGCAAATCTGCCTGCAGGTCCAGCAACAGGTCCACCCCGGCGCCGCATTGCAGGGCAAACGGATAACGGCCATCACCGGGCAGCGAACCGACGTAATCAAAACAGACCTCGAAGGCCGGGCGTTGCACCTTGGCCGCGGCCAGGCAGATGCGCTTGAGCGTGCGTGCATCAACCCCGGGGAAATCGCCCAGATGCTGGACGATGATCAGCGGCACCTCCTCACCGGTGAGCACCGCCTGCAGGCCATGTTCGCTGCGCAGGGCCTCGGCCAGCTCGCCAATCCGCTCGCATACCTCCGGCTCGGGCACCACCGCAAAGTAGAGCCGCTGGGTCGGAATGTCATTGCCGAAGCCCAACGACAGCTGGGCCTCTGCCGAGGACGGATAGGACTTCTTGGACATGGTCAGCGGCGCTACGCAGACAGGCGGGCGCCAAGGGAAGCAAACGACGGGCTGTGGATACTAGCAGGCGCAGCGCACCCACGGCAGGGGCATGGTGATTTTATCGCCAGCTTTTGCGAAGCCTTGGCACACATGGCCCGGCAAGGCTTATCCACATGCTTGCCCAAGGGCTGTGCACATGCGCTGTGGGCAAGCCACGCAGACCTGGCCAATTTTTCACCACCAAACTGAAAGCCTTGTACCCCAAGGGCTGTCAACAGTTATCCACATATTTGCCGCATACCCGCCCACATCCGCTGTGGGCAACCGGCAGCAGCAGCGGCCACACCGCCGCACCAACTCCCCACCGGGCACTTGGCCACAGCCTGCCGACAGGGCGCAGACAACTTGCCGCCAGCCTTGTCCACCCGTCGCGACGCGGCCAACGGCACGGCATACGGCCCTGTCCAGACCGCACTTACGGCAGGCCCGCCTGGCGTCTGGGCAATTTTTCACCAGCCGACAAAAAACCCTTGCCGCACGGGGGCTGGCAAGGGTTTTCCACAGGCTTTGTCCACCGCTGCACACAGCCGCGGTGGACAACATGCGCAGCCCTCAGGCCTTGCGCAGGAAGCAGGTCTTGAGCACCAGGCCCTTGATCTTGTCCGAGTTGCCTTCGATGTGTTCGGCATCATCGGCCACCAGGCGGATGTTGCGGATCACCGTGCCCTGCTTGAGCGGGATCGACGAGCCCTTGACCTTCAGGTCCTTGATCACGGTGACGGTGTCGCCGGCAACCAGCACATTGCCGTTGCTGTCACGCACCACGACAGCCTCGCTGCCATCGGCATCGCCGACAGCCCATTCAAAACCGCAATCGGCGCACACCATCAACGCGCCATCAGCGTAGGTGTTTTCCAGCGTGCACTGCGGGCAGGCGGGGACGGTGGACATCGCGTTCTCCATATTCACTGTGTTGCGGACCGCACATTCTAGCCTGCCGCCCGCCCCCCCTCCGCACCAATGGGGTAGAGTCGAAAAACCAAGCCCACCAAGGAAGTGACCATGTCCAGCATCCTGTTGCTTGCTCTTGCCGCTGCTTCAACCCAGCCCGCAGGCAGTGAAGTACCGCGCCAGGCACCGGCAGCACACTGCCTGGACACCCGTCAGGTGGACAGCGTCTACCAACCCAATGACACCCAGTTGCTGGTGGCCAGCGGCTCGCGGCATTTCCAGCTGACCCTGTCCTCTGCCTGCCCGGGCCTGACCCAGGCTGATGGTCTGAGCCTGCGCGCGCCCCGGGGTTTTGTCTGCGGCAGTGGCCAGGAAACCGTGGTGGCCGGCAACCAGCGCTGTCCGGTGGTCGCCATCACCTCAATCGACAGCCGCAGCTACGCCCAGGGCGCCCGCCAGTCGCAGCACCACTCCAACCGCCAGGCCGGCACCCTGGACACGGTGGAAGTCACCGCCAAGGCCGGGGTGGACCGCAGCCAGCGGTTTGCCAAGGGGTTTGCCGGCACCAGCGACTACTGCTTCGACCCGGCCCAGATGCGCAGCTGGACCGAAACCCCCGACGGCCTGCAGGTGATGGTCAACCCGCGCCGCAACCGGGGCAACAGCACCTACGCGGTGGAACTGCTCGGCAGCTGCCCGATGCTCAGCTCCAGCCCCAGTGTGTTCTTCCGCTCCGGCATGGGCCTGGGGGTGATCTGCGGCAATGCCGGTGACCGTGTACTGGCCGTGCGCGACACCTTCGTCAACGAGCACTCTCCCGCACTGATACATGCAGGCTCCTACCGGCTCGAACCACTGGCTGCGGGAGGGAACATGGCCACCGCAGTCACTGGCCAGTGTTCGATCCAGGCCGTCTACCCGGTCCACGGCTGAGCCACACACAGCTGAACACCGTTGCACGCCGCCATTGCCAGCGGCGTGCAACCGGTGCACAGTGCGCGCCCGGTTTTTTGGTGAGTGGGCAAACATGCGCCTTGGCATCGACTTTGGCACCAGCAACTGTGCCGCCGCCGCGGTGATCGATGGCCAGGTGGTGGCCGTGGACTTCGATGGCGCCCGGCAGTTCCGCACCACGGTGTGGTTTCCCGATGTGATGCGCGATGCCGACCAGTTCGAGCTGGACGAGGCGATGGCCGCCCAGGTCGATGCGCTGGTGGACGGCTTCACCCGTGACGCCCGCGCCGCCGGCCGCAACCGCACGCTGCAGGCCATGCGCAGCGAGGCGATACGCATCGTGCGCCGGGAATGGATGGAGTCGCGCATGCGCGAGCCGGCCAGCTCCACCACCCTGCTGCACAACGCGGTCTATGGCGATGCCGCACTGGATGCCTACTTCATCGAGGAGGAAGGCAACCTGGTGCAGAGCCCCAAATCCATGCTCGGCTACCAGCTGCACCCGCGTGCCCGGCAGACCATTGCCGGCATTGCCGCGCACATCCTGGAACACATCCGGCTGACCGCCAGCCGCCAGTTCGGCCGGCCCGTGCGCACCGCCGTGCTCGGCCGCCCGGTGCAGTTCCGCAGCTCGATCGGCGAGGCCGGCAACGAGCAGGCCCTGTCGATCCTGCGCGAGGCCGCCGCGCAGGCCGGGTTTGATGCGGTGGAGTTCCTGGAAGAGCCGGCCGCGGCGGCGATGGCCCACCATGCTGCCAGCAGCAGCCGCCACGAGGTGGTGGTGGTGGACATCGGCGGCGGCACCACCGACATCGCCCATGCCAGCGTCGGCGGTGCACAGCCGCCGCAGGTCCACCGCGCCTGGGGCATCGCCCGTGGCGGCACCGACATCGACCTGGCCCTGAGCCTGGCCGGTTACATGCCCTTGTTCGGGCGTGGCATCACCCGCGTGCCCAACCACCATTATGTGGAAGCGGCGATGGTGCAGGACATGCCGCGCCAGCGCGAGTTCCGCACCCACAAGTACGACGGGGTCGATGCCCCGTATGGCCCACGGCTCGAGGCCCTGCAGGAAGCCGGCAACACTTCGCGCCTGTACCGCGAGGTGGAAGGCTGCAAGATCGCCCTGAGCAGCACCGCCGAGCACCACAGCGCGCTGGGCTTCATTGAAAAGGCACTGAGCGTGGCCACCGCTGCGCCGCAGTTGGACGAGGCGGCCGGCGGCTACCTGCGTGAGCTCAACACCCTGTTGACCCAGGTGCGCCAGGACATCGGCCATGACCCGGCGGTGGTGTTCGTCACCGGCGGCATGTCACGGGCGCCCTACCTGCGTGCCGCCGCGGCCGCCGCCTTCCCGGGCGCCGAGCTGGTGATCGGCGATGCCTCCTTCGGCGTGGTCGCCGGCCTGGCCCACGCGGCCGCCGGACCAGGCCCGGGCTGATCAATCCGGCCGGCAGGCGCCATCAGTCATATGCCGGGCGTGCAAAGCGCGTAGGATGCAGGTGCAGACACGCTGATCGGCTGGCTGCCCTCTTCCTGCCGCGGCATTCGCGTGGTCAGGCCTTCACGCCCGCACCTCCCTCGTGATGTGCACCCCGGCCCCGCCGCCGGGACGTCATGCAAGGCCTTCCATGCCCCTGCCTGCCCCTCTCGTTGCCCCCATGGGCAACCGCTGCAGCCGCTGCCCGGCCGTCTGTTGCCGGCTCACCGTTGTATTGATGCCCGAGGACCGGGTTCCGGCGCATCTCACCGCCACCACTGCCGAGGGCCTGCATGTGATGGCCCGCGAGCCCGACGGTTGGTGCGCGGCACTGGACCCGCTGCAGATGAACTGCACGATCTATGCGCAACGGCCGTCCACCTGCCGCCGCTTCGTAATGGATGGCCCTTATTGCAGCGCTGCCCGAGAGCAATACCAATCGCAATCCATCGGTGACCCTGATCCCGCCCAATCCCACAACCTGTGAGGTGCCCCATGAGCCGACCCGCCCCCCGACAACCGTTGTTCCCGCGCAACCGTGCCGACAGTGAGCGCAAGGCAGCACAAGGCCCGCTCAACCACGAACGCCTGCAGGCGGATGTCGCCGCATTCTGCGCAGCCGGCGGCACCATCGAAGTGCTGGGCAACACCCAGGTACTCAAGAAGATCACACCCGACAGCGGCAGTTGAGAGCCGGCAAGGGCAACTGACAGCAACGCATGGCTGGGCGACAATGCCGGCCTGAAACTGCCCATGAGTGTGTGTCCATGCGTCATCTGCTGCCGTTGTTGGCCCTGTCCCTGTTGCTAGCTGGCTGCACCAGTCTTGCCCCGTCGGCCGGCGATGCCACCAGTGCGGCCAAGGCCGTTGACGGACACCAGCCACTGGTTTGGGCTGGGCTGCCTGCGCGCGCGGACAGCCCGCTGATCCTGGTGTCCATCGACGGCATGCGCAATGACTACACCGAGCGCGGCCTCACCCCGACGCTGAAGGCGTTGACCGACACCGGCACCCGCGCACAGTTCCTGCGCCCGTCATATCCGTCCATCACCTTCCCCAACCACTACACCCTGGTCACCGGCCTGCGCCCGGA
>JBJEWP010000102.1:0-8336 GCA_051885115.1 Stenotrophomonas sp.
CGGTGATCCGCGCCACCACCTTGGGCGAGGCAATCACCAGCAGGCGGGCGGCATCAAACTGGCGCACCGCGCGGGTGATCTCGCGAAAAATCTCGTAGACCACCGTCTCGGTGGTCTTGATCGAGCCCCGCCCGGAACATTCCGGGCACGGCTCGGAGAGCTGGCGCTCCAGGCTTTCCACCGTGCGCTTGCGGGTCATTTCCACCAGCCCCAGCGGCGAGAAGTCATACACCGTGGTCTTGGCATGGTCGCGGGTCAGGGCCTTCTCCAGCGTGCGCAGCACCTGGCGACGGTGCTCCGGGTCGAGCATGTCGATGAAGTCGATGATGATGATCCCGCCCAGGTTGCGCAGGCGCAGCTGGCGGGCCACCGCCTGGGCCGCTTCCAGGTTGGTGCGGAAGACGGTCTCCTCCAGGTTGCGCTGGCCGACGAACGAACCGGTGTTGACGTCGATGGTGGTCATCGCCTCGGTCTGGTCGATCACCAGGTAGCCACCGCTCTTGAGCGGCACCTGCTTGTCCAGCGCCCGCCCGATCTCGTCCTCGACCCCGAACATGTCGAAGATCGGGCGGTCACCGGTATACAGCTCCAGCTTCTCGGCCAACGGCGGCATGTATTTGGCAACGAAGGCCTGCAGCTGCTCGAAGGTTTCGGCCGAATCCACCTTGACCCTCTCAACATCGCGTCGGATCAGGTCGCGGATCGCACGCTGCGGCAGGCTCAGGTCCTCGTAGATGGTGGTGCGCGGGTCGGCCTCGCGGCCACGTCGGGCGACCACGTTCCAGACCCGTGACAGGTAGGCCATGTCCTCGGCTATGGCTTCGGCCGGCTGGCCTTCGGCATTGGTGCGCACGATGTAGCCGTGGCCGCCGTGCTGGGCCGACAACTCGGTCACCAGCTGCTTCAGGCGGGCACGCTCACCCTCGTCCTCGATCCTGGCCGAGACCCCGACCACCCGCGACTGCGGCAGCAGCACCATGTAGCGCGAGGGGATGGAGATCTGGGTAGTCAGGCGGGCGCCCTTGCTGCCGATCGGGTCCTTGACCACCTGCACCACCACATCCTGGCCATCGCGCAGCAACTCCACGATCGAGGCACCGGCCGGGCTGACCACGACATCGGCGGCAGCCTCGCTGCTGTCGGCCGGCACCGGCCGCACCACGTCGTTGGCATGCAGGAACGCGGCGCGCTCCAGCCCGACCTCGACAAAGGCGGCCTGCATCCCGGGCATCACCCGCTGCACCCGGCCCTTGTAGATGTTGCCCACCACCCCGCGACACCAACCGCGTTCGATGTGCAGTTCCTGCAGCATGCCGTTCTCGATCACCGCCACACGCGTCTCGCGTGGCGTGACGTTGATCAAAATTTCTTCAGACATCACACGTCCCCTGATGTGGTCACGACATTGCCCGCAGGCCATGGCGCTGCAGCAACTGCGCGGTCTGTTGCAACGGCAGGCCCATTACCCCTGAATAACTGCCACACAGGCGGCTGACATGACGTTCGGCATGGCCCTGGATAGCGTAGGCCCCGGCCTTGCCCATCGGCTCGCCGGTGGCCACATAGGCGGCGATGGCCGCCGCATCCATGGTTTCGAAGCTGACCTGGCTGGTCACCTCGATCACTTCCCCGCGGCCGTCACTGCACAGCAGCGCCACCGCGGTGATCACCAGGTGGGTGTGCCCGGCCAGGCTGGCCAGCATTGCGGCCGCATCGGCGGCGTCGGCCGGCTTGCCGTACACCACATCCCCCAGCACCACCTCGGTATCCGAACCCAATACCCAACTGGGCAGTTCCGATGGCGGCAGCTGCGCCAGCCCGGCGCGCGCCTTGTCGGCAGCTACCCGGCATACGTAATCCAGCGGGCTTTCGCCAGCGGCGCGGCGCTCCTCCACCTCCAGGTCCAGGGCAGTGAAGGGCACGCCCAGGCGGCCAAGCAGGTCGATACGTCGCGGCGAGCGGGAGGCAAGATAGAGCATCATGCAAGCATAACCTGCGCTGGCTGACTCCAACGCGGCCACCGTACCCTGCCGGCTGTGACTCACTGCCCATTCATGGGCAGCCGGTCAGCGTCATCCTCTACCGCCATCACCACACAGGAAGTCGACCATGCGCCTGCTCCCCTCCTCCCTTTGCCTGGGCCTGCTGCTGGCCCTGCCCACCGCCAGCACCTTCGCCCAGAGCCTGGCCCCGGTTCCGGTGGCCGCCGATGCCACCGTGCTGACCATCAATGCCAGCGCCCAGGCCAGCGCCGTGCCGGATGTGGCGATGATCAACGCTGGCGTTCTCACCCAGGACAAGGACAGCAATCTGGCCATGCGCCGCAACGCCGAACAGATGCAGCAGGTGATGGCCGCACTGAAGGCCGCCGGCATCGCCGAGCGCGATATCCAGACCAGCGGCATCAGCCTGAACCCGCAATACCACTACGCCGAGAACCAGCCACCGCAGCTGCAGGGCTACCAGGCCAGCAACGGGGTCAACATCAAGGTGCGTGAGCTCGGCGGCCTGGGCCGGGTGCTGGACGCGCTGGCCGCCCAGGGTGCCAACCAGATCAACGGCCCCAGCTTTGCCATCGACCAGCCCGAACCGCTGTACCAGCAGGCCCGCCTGGAAGCCCTGCGCAAGGCCCGCCAGCAGGCCGACACCTATGCCCGCGAGCTGGGCCTGAAGGTGCGCCGCGTGATCAGCCTGCAGGAAAGCGGTGGCGGCGGCATGCCGGTGCCGATGATGGCCATGCGCAATGCGGCCAAGATGGAAATGGATACCCCGGTGGCCGCCGGTCAGAGCAGCATCCAGGTGCAACTGGACGTGGTGTTCGAGCTCGGCCGCTGAGGCCAAACTGAGCAAAACCCCAATGCACCGGTGGCCGAGACTTGCCGCCGGTGCGTGGGCACAGGCACCGTGGGTCCACGGCCACCGCGCCGTGAGCAGTTCTTCCACCCACCAGGAAGGAGGTTGCCATGACCCACGCCGTCTCCCGCACCACTGCATCCAGCGCCCTGCAGCCGCAGCGTATTGCGGCCACCAGTCTGGCCGTTGCCATCCACCTGGCCGCGTTCGGCCTGTTGTTGATGCCGCTGGCCAACCAGGGCGCACCGGCGCCGGCAACCGAGCGCATCCAGGTGCAGTGGCAACAGGCGCAACCGCCCGCTCCACCGCCACCAGCGCCACCCGAGCTGGTGCGTCGCAGCCCGTCCCCGCCGCAATCCACCCCGCATTCGGTACCGCTGCCACAGAGCATCCCGGTGCTGGTCGACACGGTGGATCCAGCCGTGGTGGCCGCCGCCGCGCTGGCCCTGACCCCGACCCGTGTACTGGGCAGCCCCGCCCAACCGCTCGCCCTGGGCAGCACAGCCGGCGCCCACAATGCTCTGCAGGTACTGCAGTCACCGCCACCGGCCTATCCAGCGCAGGCCCTGCAGCAACGCCAGCAGGGCGAGGTATTGCTGCGGGTATCCATCGATGCGTCCGGCAAGGTCAGCGCGGTGGAAATCGAGCGCAGCAGCGGCTACCGACTGCTTGACCAGGCCGCGCGGCGTCAGGTGCTGCGCCACTGGCGCTTTGCCCCGGCCCGGCACGATGGCCAGCACATCCCGGCCGTCGGCCTGGTGCCAATCAACTTCCGCATTGATTGAACGCTGCCATGCGCACAACAAAAAACCCGCTGCTTGCGCAGCGGGTTTTTTTTGAATCTGGCGCCCGAAGTTGGACTCGAACCAACGACCCCCTGATTAACAGTCAAGTGCTCTAACCGGCTGAGCTATTCGGGCGAAGCGCGCAATTTACACGCAGTTCGACCATCAGGCAAGCCCGGCGGCAACCGCCGCAGTCATTGCACACAACCGGCACAGCCGCAGAGGCTTGCAATGCCTGTGGCAAGCAACAAAAAACCCGCCACTTGCGTAGCGGGTTTTTTTAAATCTGGCGCCCGAAGTTGGACTCGAACCAACGACCCCCTGATTAACAGTCAAGTGCTCTAACCGGCTGAGCTATTCGGGCGGGGGCGCAAATTCTAACCAGCCCTGCCCGTGTTCGACAAGCCTTTTTTCACACAAACATGAAAAAACTCAGGCCCGGTGATACGGATGATTGGCCAACATCGCGCAGGCACGGTAGAGCTGCTCGACCACGATCAGGCGAACCATCATGTGGGGCAGGGTCAGCGGGCCGATTGACCACTTTTCGTCGGCCAGCGACGCCACTTCCGCAGCATGCCCTTCCGGGCCGCCGATCAGGAACACCATGTCCCGCCCCTGCCCGCGCCAGTGCTCCATGCGTGTGGCCAGCTGCTCGGAGGACAGCTGCCTGCCCGGCACATCCAGGGCGACCACATACGCGCCCTTGGGAATGGCTGCCTGCACCCGCCGCCCCTCTTCCTCGATCGCACGCTTCGCATCGCGGCCCTTGCCACGCAGCCCCGGCTCCACTTCCACCAGTTCCAGCGGCAGCCAGTGCGAAAGCCGCTTCTGGTAGTCGGCAAAGCCCTGCGCCACCCAGGACGGCGCCCGCTCTCCGGTGGCAATCAACCGTGCTTTCATCCTTCCACTCCTTCTTGCCCAGACAACAACGGCGCCCACAGGCGCCGTCATCATGCCGATGCACCAGCCACTCAGGCCTGGGCATCCCCTTGTGGTGCATCCAGCGAATCGCCCGGCTTGCTGTCGCCAACCGACCACAGGCGCTCAAGCGCGTACAGTTCGCGCACGCGCGGCAGCATCACATGGACGATCACATCGCCCAGGTCGACCAGCACCCATTCCGATTCACGCTCGCCTTCCATGCCCAGCGGCATCACGCCCAGATTCTTGGCAAAGCGCACCACTTCCTCGGCGATGGACTTGACGTGCCGGGTCGAGGTGCCCGAGGCAATCAGCATGAAGTCGGCCACGCTGGACTTGCCACGCACATCGATCTGCACCACTTCCTTGGCCTTGAGCGACTCCAGGGCGTCATGGGCAGTGGCCAGCAACTGCGGGACCGCCGGTGGCGGATTGGGAATGTCAGTCTTGATGACTTGGGCTTCGGTAGTCAAAGCGGCAGAACTCTTGGGAATCAATGCCACGATTATAGGCTGCCACGGCCCGGCACGCGTTCAGCCTTCGCGCGAACGGTACAGACCCTGCTGCCGCAGGTAGGCCGCCACCGCCGCCGGCACCAGCGCATCGACCGTGTCCCCCACAGCAATGGCCTTGCGCACGGCCGTGGCCGAGCCCTCGCGCAGGGGCAACGGCAACGGAAACAGGCAGCCTGCCGGACGTGCGCGCAGATCGGCCGCATCATGGCACCAGCCCCCCTCCCGCAGCACCTGACACAGCTGCGCAGGCAGCGCATCCGGCAACGGGCTGCCCGGCCGCCCGACCACCACCACATGGGCCAGCTCGAACAGACGAGGCCACTGGTGCCAGCGGTGCAGGCTGTCCAGACTGTCGCCGCCGATCAGCCAGGCCAGGGGCTGTACCAAGCCATGGCGCTGGCGCAGTTCGGCCAGGGTATCGACGGTATAGGAAGGCCGCTGCGGAGCACGCCGGGCACGCTCCAGCTCGATCATGTCCAACGACAGGCCCGTCTGCCCGGCAATGGCCAGGCGTACCATCTGCGCCCGCTGCGCCGCGCTGGCCCCGGGAGGCGGCCGGTGCGGCGGATCGGCTGCCGGCACCAGGTGCACATCGGCAGCCAGGGCATCGCGGACACCGCCAGCGATGGCCAGGTGGGCATTGTGGATCGGGTCGAAAGTGCCGCCGTAATAGACCGGCAAAGGGATGCCGGCCCGGCTCATGCCTGCTGGCTGCCTCGCGCCAGCAGGCGCGCCGCCGGGGCGGCAGACACCGCCAACAGCAGGCGCTCCAGTGCCAGCCACGGGTCACCGGGCAGGCGCCCCTTGGCCATGCGATCCACCAGCGAGGCCTCGGCCAGCAGGCGCTCCCAGCGCCGCGGCCCGGCATGCCGGTCCAGCGCCCGCCGGTACGGCGCCTGACGTGCTTCCCAGATTCCTCGGGCCTTGAACTCGGCCGCCAGGTTGCCGCCAGCGGCCAGGACCTGTGACAGCGCACTGGCCGCCAGCAGCTCACGAATCACCATCGGCAACAGACCAGCGACCTGCTCGCCCTCGCCACGCAGCCCGGCGAGCATGCGCAGCACTGCATCGGGCTGGCCGGACAGGCAGGCCTCGAGCAGGCGGAACACGTCATAGCGGGCCGACTCGGCCACCAGGTCCTGCATCATGGCCAGATCCAGGGTCTTGCCCTCGGCCAGCAGGGCCAGCTTGTCGATCTCCTGCGCTGCCGCCAGCAGATTGCCCTCCACCCGCTCGGCCAGCAGCATCACCGCATCACGCTCGGCGCGCAGGCCGTGCCGGCGCAAGCGGCGCTCGATCCAGTCCGGCAGCTCGTGTGGTTTGATCGCCCAGGCCACACTGACCACGCCCAGCCGGCTCACTGCATCGAACCACTTGCCCTGCTGGTGGGCGCGGCTCCATTCCTCAGCGGTGATCAGCAGCACCACATCATCTGCCGGCTGCTCACAGAACTGGCGCAGCACCTCACTGCCGTCCTTGCCCGGCTTGCCGCTGGGCAGGCGCAGCTCGATCAGCCGGCGCGGGGAAAACAGGCTGGGCGCATTGAAGCCGGCCGCCAGCTGCTGCCAGTCAAAGTCACGCGCATCGGCTTGGTGCACCTCGCGCTCGCCAATCCCCTGGGCACGGGCGGCAGCACGTACACCGTCGGCCGCTTCCAGCACACGCAGTCGTTCCGGCCCGGCCACCAGATACACCGCCGCCAGCGGCTTGTCGGCCTTGAGCTCGGCCAGCTGTTCCGGACGCAGCTCCATCAGCGGCGTCCGCACAGACAGCCGGCCGCCGCTTCAGCGTACCGGGGCATCAGTGCCCTGGCGCACGTCCAGGGTGCCGCTGGCCGCCTGCAACCGGACCACACCATCGATCCGGCGCAGGATCGAGGCGGCCATTTCCCGGCGCAACTCGGTGGCCAGGATTTCACGCTCGGTCGTGGTACCGGTGGCATCGGTAGGTGGCGCGACGTAGTCACGCGACAGTTCGATCACCTGCTGCGGCACCAGCACCGAACCATCAGCGCGCTTGAATACGAAGATCGCCGCATAACGCAGGCGGTATTCCTGGGCGCGCCCACGACCGTCAATGGCGATGGGCAGGTCGCCCCAGCGCTCGGACAGCACCTGCAGGCGCGCAGCATCCTCGGCCAGTTCAGCGGCTTGGGCATCGGCACTGCCGGCAGCGGTGATGATCTGCGCCCCGGAGGCACGCAGGTTGCGTTCCAGCAACTTGGTCAGCTCGCTGTACGGCACATTGGATGTGACCTGCACGGCAGGAACGTCGGCAGGCAGCATCAGCGCGTTGCGGGGATGGAAGCCGCACCCGGCCAAGCCGGCGGCAAGCGCAATACTCAGGAGCAATCGGGTCATGGCGTCAGTGTGGCTCAGCAGGTGGGAGACGGCAACGGGCAGACAAGTCTGCCCGATGCCGCGTGAAACCCCGCCGTATCAACCGGCAACGATGTTGACGATCTTGCCTGGAACGATGATCACCTTGCGCACCGTCAGCCCTTCCAGGAACTTGGCAACGTTCGGCTCGGCCAGGCCCAGGGCCTCGATCTGCTCGCGGCTGCTGTCGGCGGCCACCTCGATGGTGCCACGCAGCTTGCCATTGACCTGCACGGCCAGGGTCAGCGCATCACGCTTGAGCGCACGCGGATCAGCCTGCGGGAACGGCAGGTCTTCCAGCACCGTCTCGGCATGGCCCAGCAGCTGCCACAGGGCATGGCAGGCATGCGGGGTGATCGGGTTGAGCAACAGCACCACCGCTTCCAGCGCTTCCTGGCGCAGGGCGCGGCCGTTGTCGGAGGCATCGTCGGACTTGCCCAGCACGTTGAGCAGCTCCATCACCGCGGCAATGGCGGTGTTGAAGCTGTAACGACGGCCATAGTCGTCACCGACCTTGGCGATGGTTTCGTGCAGCTTGCGCCGCAGGTCCTTCTGCGCGCCGCTCAGCGCATCCAGCTCCAGCTGGCCGGCAGCCACCACGCCGGCCTCGGCATGGCGGGCCACCAGCGCCCACAGCCTGCGCAGGAAACGCGCCATGCCATCGACACCAGCCTCGTTCCATTCCAGCGACTGCTCCGGCGGTGCGGCAAACATCGAGAACAGGCGCACGGTGTCGGCACCGTACTTGCTCACCATGGTCTGCGGGTCCACGCCGTTGTTCTTGGACTTGGACATCTTCTCGGTGCCGCCGATCACCACCGGCGCACCATCGGCACGCAGGGTGGCACCGGTGATGCGGCCGCGCTCGTCACGCACCACAT
>JBJEWP010000103.1:0-8251 GCA_051885115.1 Stenotrophomonas sp.
AACAACCCGGGCGGCCGCATCGCCAGCTACCTGGACAAGGCCATTGCCGCCGAGCCGGTGGAGCGCAAGCTGCTCAAGGCGGTCAAGACCGGCCAGGTGAAGGCCCTGGACTTCCCGGCCCAGCTGGACGAGGCCGTGGCCAAGAAGCTGATCAGCGCCGAGGAAAAGGCCCAGCTGGTGGAGCTGCGCGCGATCATCATGGACACCATCAGCGTGGACGACTTCGACGTGCACGAGCTGCGCGCGGCCAGCTATTACGACCTGCCGGGCAAGCAGCGCCCACAGCAGGCGGCATAAGCCACCCACGCAACCAGCAACGGCGGGCCACAAGGCCCGCCGTTTTCATATCCCCTCACCGAGCAACGCATGGCCGGCAACCTTTCCACGCTGTTCGCACGCCTTGGCCGCTGGCCTGGTGGCCAGTGGCTGTTCACCCGCCTGGTCTGCTCCAAGGCGCCCTACTTCGGCAGCATCCGCCCGCGCATCACCGCCCTGCAGCCCGGGCGCTGCGAGGCCTTCTTCGATGACCGCCGCGCCGTGCACAACCATATCGGCACCGTGCATGCCATTGCCCTGTGCAACATCGCCGAACTGGTGGCCGGGTTGATGGTCGATGCCAGCACGCCGTCAGGCATGCGCTGGATACCCAAGGGCATGCAGGTGGACTACCTGAAGAAGGCGCAGGGGCGCATCACCGCCCGTGCCGTGCTGGAGCAAGCAATCCACAGTGATGCCGGCGCCTGCGACCTGCCTGTGGAGGTGCTGCTGCACAACCCGGCAGGCGAGCTGGTCTGCCGCGCGCTGATCACCTGCCCGATCTCACCGGCGCGCCGCCACTGAATTCGCCCGGCCGCTTCTGCCGGCCGGCAATGCTCAGGCCAAGGCCTGGTTGCCGCTGTCGGCCTGCTGCCCGCCCGGCAGCCGGCGGTGGGCGCGGATCACCATCCAGGCGCCGCAGGTCATGCCTGCCGCCACCCCGACCCCGGTCAGGAAAACCGCGCCCGAGCCGAAAGCGGCCAGGAACTTGTGGCTCCAGACAAAGGTCAGGTCGCCGGCACGGTAGACCACCGTGTCGATCACCGCCTTGGCCTTGTAGCGGGCCTGGCGGTCCACCTGGGTATACAGGGTCTCGCGCGCCGGCTTGGCCAGTGAGAATTCACTGGCCCGGGTGACCACCTGGACCACGGCCACCAGCATCGGCAGCGGCGAGGCCGCCAGCAGCGAAAATCCGATCAGGATGGCAATGGCCGGCAACAACAACAGCGGGGCCACGCCATAGCCACGCAGCAGCCAACGGGTGATCAGCAACTGGACCACGATGGTCAGGCCGTTGACCGCCCAGTCGATCATTGCGTAAAAGCGCGTGGCCTCTTCCGGGGTGGTGTAGTAGCGCTTCACGATCGCAGCCTGCTCGTTGTAGAGCAAGGTGCCCACACCCACGCCGAAGAACATCAGGATCGCCAGCCCGCGCAGCAACGGGTCACTGGCCACCAGGCGCAGGCCTGCCCACATCGAGCCCCCCATCGCCTTTTCTGCGCCACTGCTGCCCTCGGCCTGCTCACGGGCAGCCGCCTTGCCACGCAGCATCACGATGCACAGCAGGCACACCAGCAAAAAACCGGCCGAAACCAGCAGCAGGTTGGCCACACCGACGTGGCCGACCAGCAGGCGGGTGATACCCGGGCCGGTCAGCGCGCCGATGGTGCCGCCGGCACCGATGTAGCCATATACCTTCTTGGCATCGGCATTGCTGAAGACATCGGCCATGTAGCTCCAGAACACCGATACCGCAAACAGGTTGAACACCGCCACCCAGATGTAGAACAACGCCCCGCGACCGGCCAGCTGTTCGCGGAAGGCCCAGTAGAAAAAGCCCAGGCAGGCGATGAAGCCCAGGTACAGCACCGGCAGGAACACCCGCCGCGGGAAGCGCGAAACCAGGGCGCCATAAGCCGGCTGCAGCAGCACCATGCACACGAAGGTGCAACTGAACAGTATCTGCAGGGTGTAATCAGCCAACGCCCAGCCGTGGCTGGCGGCCCAGTTGATCAGGGCCGGAGGAAAGACCGCCGATACATCACCCGAGGCCCCCATGGCATCACGCACGGGGCGCAGCACGTAGTAGCCGGTAAGCAGGCAGAAGAAGTACAGCAAGGACCACCACAAGGCGGCGCTGTCCACGCCCAGACGGGAAAACAGCTGGCCCAGGCCACGCCGTGGCGGGAAGAAGGGGGAGGTTTTCATGGGTGGAGCGGGCACCGCGCTGGCTGGGGAGGCAGGCCGCAACACGACCATTGCGCGCAAGGTAAACGATGCGCCGCAGCATCGCCAGTGTGCGCCGGCCCCCGGAACATGTCCTATGCTTGCCAATCATCCCGGGGAAGGCCCTCATGTACGACTACATCATTGTCGGTGCCGGCTCGGCCGGTTGTGTGCTGGCCAACCGCCTGAGCGCGGATGCACACAACCGCGTGCTGCTGATCGAGGCCGGTCCGGCCGACCGCCACCCCTTCATCCACATGCCTGCCGGCATTGCCCACCTGGTCAACAACCGGCGCTTGAACTGGAGTTATGACACGGCCGCGGAAAGCCAACTGGGCGGCCGCCGGCTGTGGTGGCCACGCGGCAAGGTGCTGGGCGGCTCCAGCGCGATCAATGCCATGTGCTACATCCGTGGGGTGGCCGGCGATTACGACCGCTGGGCTGCTGCCGGCGCCGATGGCTGGGACTGGCAAAGCGTGCTGCCCTGCTTCCGCCGCAGCGAGCGCAACAGCCGCGGCGGCGATGCCCTGCATGGCGACAGCGGCCCGCTGCATGTGTCTGACCTGCGCCATGTCAATCCCTTGAGCCAGGCCTTCATCGAGGCCGGGCAACAGGCCGGCTGGCCACACAACACGGACTTCAATGGCCCGGTGCAGGAAGGCGTGGGCCTGTACCAGGTGACCCAGAAGGACGGCGCCCGCTGCTCCTCGGCGGTGGCCTACCTGGCCCCGGTGCGCAAACGTCCCAATCTGACGGTGATCACCGGCGCCCTGGTCGAGCGCCTGCAGCTGGAGCACGGCCGCGCCACCGGTGTCCATTACCGCCTCGCTGGCCAGCGCCACCTGGCACGCGCCGACGCCGAGGTGCTGCTGTGCGCCGGCGCGATCAACAGCCCGCAGCTGCTGATGCTTTCGGGTATCGGCCCGGCGGCCGAGCTGCAGCGCCACGGCATCGCTGTGCAACTGGACCAGCCAGCCATCGGTGCCAACCTGCAGGACCACCTGGACATCTGCACCCTGTACCACACCGTTCCCGGGGTCAGTTACGACCGCGCCAGCGAGCTGAAGGTGGCCTTTGACTACTACCTGCGCGGCCGCCGTGGCGCCGGCACCAGCAATGTAGCCGAGGCCGGTGGTTTCGTGCGTTCGCGCTTTGCCCCGGATGAGCGTGCCGACATCCAGTTCCACTTCGTGCCGGCCATGCTCGATGACCACGGACGCCAGCGTCTGCCGGGCGATGGCTACACCCTGCATGCCTGCTACCTGCACCCGCGCAGCCGTGGCCGGCTGTCCCTGGCCAGTGCCGACCCGGCAATGCCGCCGCACATCCAGGCCAACTACCTGTCCGATGCCGACGGCTTCGACCTGAAGATGATGGTCGAGGCGGCGCGCCTGTCACGCGACATCCTGCGACAGCCGGCCTTCGAGCGCTGGCGCCGGCAGCCGATCTTCCCGGCCCGCGAAGATCTGGATGATGCCGGGCTGGAAGCCTTTGTGCGGGCCAAGGCCGAAACCATCTACCACCCGGCCGGCACCTGCCGCATGGGCAACGATGCACGCGCGGTGGTCGACCCGCAGCTGCGCCTGAACGGCATCGACGGCCTGCGCGTGGTCGATGCCTCGGTGATGCCGACCCTGGTCTCCGGCAACACCAACGCACCGACGATGATGATTGCCGAACGCGCCGCGGAACTGATCCTGGCCGGCACCACGGCCCTGGCCGACTGACCATCGCCGCCGATTAGTTGCCGGCCTGCAGACAGGCCGGCAACGGGCAGTGCAGCACCCCGCAGACGGTGCGCAGCAGCTCGGCCTCGGCCACGCGGATGTGGCCATCGTGGGCCATTGCCGCCACCAGCGATTCCACCACCAGCTGCTTGGCCAGTGGCTCCAGGCCGTCGAGCACCGGCCACACCGCTTCCAGTGCGCGCACGCCGTCGGCAGGCGGCTGGTAGACCATGGCCTGGCCGGCGACCACCCGCTGCAACCCGGCCGCATACGCCTGCCGCGCCAGCGCCGGCTGCCCCGGATGCCCTGCCTGCGCCATGACCGACAACAGCACGGAAAACTCGCCCTGCACCGCACCGACACGGCGCCGGCCAAAGCGCACATGTGCCGCCGGGTCCAGTGCCTCGATCACCTGGCTGCGCAGCAGACGGGCCAGGCAATACTCAAACAGTGACAGCTCACCATCGAGCTGGACCAGGCCATCAATGAGCTGTACCAGTTGCTGCAGCAGTGGCCGCGGGTTGGCGCGCAAGGCCGGAAAAGCCAGCTCGGCCAGCGGCAGACGCAGGCCGGCATGCAGGCCGGCACACTGTGACCAGAGTGCAAGCATCGGCGGCACCAGCGCCGCACCGAGCTTGAGCTCGACCATGGCCTGCTGTTGTTGCCGCAGTGCCTGCTTGCCGTCCAGCAGCAAGGCCAGCACCAGCGCCGGGGCCTGCTGCCGGTTGCGGGCGGCGGCCAGCAAGGCTGCCGGCATCTGTGCGTGCAGCAGATGGGCCTGACGGTAGTCGTCATTGCCCGGATTGGCCACCTGGGCACTGACCGCCTGCGGCGCCAGCACCGCCTCGGCAGCACCAGCGATTGCCGTCGCGCGTGACGACGCTGGCGAAGCCGGCTCGGCCAGGCCGAGCACACGGTCCTCTTCCAGGCCATCCGGGGCTTGCTGCTGCCAGCGTTGCTGCAGCAGCTTCAGATGCAACGCACTGAAACCCGGCTCCAGCCGGGCGATGCGCTCGACCATCGGCGGATGGGTGGCAAACCAGCGCCGGTAGGCAAAGCCTTCGCCAAACAGCATGTGGCTGACTTCTTCGGCGCCGGCGCGATCCTGCAACCGCGATCCTTCCGGCAATCCGGCAATCTTCTTCAAGGCACCGGCAAGGCCGGCATTGTTGCGGGTGAACTGCACCGCCGAGGCGTCGGCCAGCACCTCGCGCTGGCGGCTTACCGCCGCCTTGATCAAGCGCGCGAAAAATACCCCGACAGCGCCGATGATGATCGCCGCCAGCCCCATGCACAGGACAGCAACCACAGGGCCGATGCCACCACGTCGACGGGCCAGGCCACTGTTGCCGGCAACACCGAGCAGCTTGCGCCCGATCACCCCCAGCATCAGGATGCCGAACAACACACCCATAAGATGTATGTTCAAGCGCATGTCGCCGTTGAGCACGTGCGAGAACTCGTGCGCGATCACGCCCTGCAGCTCGTCGCGGTTGAGCCGCTGCAAGGCACCGCGGGTGACCGCCACCGCCGCATCGGATGGGCTGTAACCGGCAGCAAAGGCGTTGATGCCCGGCTCGTTGTCCAACACGAACAACATCGGCACCGGAATCCCGGCGGCAATGGCCATTTCTTCGGCCACGTTGCGGTAGCGGCGCAACAACGGATCACGGGTATCGGCCGGCACCAGGCTGCCCCCCATCTGGGCGGCGATCAACGCCCCGCCACCGCGCAGGGCACGCACGCGACACCACGAGGCAATGCCGATCACCAGCGCGGTGGCCAGGCTGAGCAGGCCCTGCGCACGCAGGCTGCCACCCAGCACAGGGTAAGCGGCCAGGTTGACGGCCAGCACGATGGCCAGCACCGCCAGCACGAACAGCAGCACCAGGCGCGTGGTCGCCCGCCGCGCCTGGTGCTGGTACTTGAAGAAATCCATTGACGCCCCCGCAGCCGCCGACTCAGAACTGGATCGACGGCGCTGCGCGGGTCTGCGCGCGATTCTCCAACGGGATTTCCAGCAGGCTGGCCGCCTCGAAGTGGAACGGCCCGGCCACCAGCGAACCCGGGAAAGCCTCGCGCTGGTTGTTGTAATCGGTCACCGCATCATTGAACGCCTGGCGGGCAAAGCCGATGCGGTTCTCGGTGCTGGTCAGCTCCTCGCCCAGCTGCAGCATGTTCTGGTTGGCCTTCAGCTCCGGATAGGCTTCAGACACCGCCAGCAGGCGGCCCAGCGCCCCGTTGAGCTGACCCTGACTGGCCGCCAGCTCGGCCATTGCGCCAGCGTCGCCCGGGTTGGCCTTGGCCGCGGCCAGGCCCTGCTGGGCGGCATTGCGTGCGGCAATCACCGCTTCCAGGGTCTGCCGCTCATGGGCCATGTAGCCCTTGACCGTCTCCACCAGGTTGGGAATCAGGTCGAAGCGGCGTTGCAACTGCACATCAATCTGGGCAAAGGCATTGCGGTAGGCATTGCGTGCACGCACCAGGCCATTGAAGGTGCCCACCCCCCACAGCGCGACACCACCGAAAAACGCGAGCATCAACAGCAGAAAAACCAACATTCCCATCCTTGTCTCCCCGGTTTGTGCAATTGCAAAAGCTGGCGCTAGAATCGTTCCAGCCGCAAGCATACAGGCAACACCCACCATGAAAGCTTCCCACCATCCGGCGCGCAAACGCCCGATTGTCATGGCCCTGCTGGCCTTACTGCTGCCGACTGCGATCATCTGCACCGCCCACGCCCTGAGCCGCCCCGAATCTGCCGGGGCAGCCACCGCAGTGCCGGTGAACCTGGAACAAGCCAGTGCACCCAGTGCGCCGCCGGCACAGCCGCAGGCCTGGCGTACACCGTTGCCGGAACAGGCGGTCAAGGGCCTGCCAGCCAGCTTCGATCTGGGCGCCATCGAATCACAGGCCGAACAGCTGACCTGGGGCTCGCGGGTGCCCGGCATTGCCATGGCCATCGTGCAGGGCGGCCAGGTGCTCAGTGCACGTGGCTATGGGGTCACCGATGTCAGCAACCCCGAACCGGTGGACGCCCATACCGTGTTCCGCCTGGCCTCGCTGTCCAAGGCCTTTGCCGGCACCATGGCCGGGCTGCTGGTCGAAGACGGCACCCTGCGCTGGGACAGCCGCATTGTCGATTACGTCCCCGACTTCGCCCTCAACAATCCCGAGGCAACGCAGTCACTGACTGTTGCCGATGTGCTCAGCCACCGCGTCGGCCTGCCCTACAACGCGTATGACCGCGACATCGAGGCCAATGCCGACTACCACTCACTGACCCGCCGCCTGGCCAGTGCCCCGCTGACCTGCCAGCCGGGGCAGTGCTATGCCTACCAGAACGTGGCTTTCAGCCTGATCGGCGATGTGGTGTTCGCCGCTTCGGGCAACTTCTACGAGCAGGCGGTCGAGCGCCGCATTCTCAAGCCCTTGGGCATGAACGATGCCAGCCTCGGCCTGCACGGCATCATGGGCAGCACGCGCTGGGCCCGCCCGCATGTGCGCAGCCGCAACGGCTGGGCCGCCCTGACCCCCAAGCCCACCTACTACCGGGTTGCCCCGGCTGCCGGGGTCAATGCCAGTGCCGCGGACATGGCGCAATGGCTGCTGGCCCACACCGGCCACCGCACCGATGTGCTGTCCAAGCCCTTGCTGGCCACCCTGCATGCCCCCTTGGTCAGTACCCCTGGCGAGCTGCGCTCGGGCTGGCGCCGGCAACGCCTGAATGCCGCTGGCTATGCCCTTGGCTGGCGTGTGCTGGACTATCGTGGCCACACCGTGGTGTTCCATGCCGGTGCGGTGCAGGGTTACCGCGGCCTGCTGGCACTGGTTCCCGAGCGGGACCTGGGTGTGGCCATCAGCTGGAACGGCGAGAGCCCGCTGCCTTCGGGCCTGCTGCCGACCATCATCGATGCTGCCCTCGGCCTGCCCGGCGATGACAGCTGGCTGGATGTGCACCCGCTGAGCCCTGAACTGCTGCAGGCCCAGCGCCCGGCAGGCGCCCCCCTGCCTTCGGGCATCAGTTCGCACCGCGCATTGACCTCGCCGCCGTAAACGCCGGCACGCAGGGCACCATCGAAAACGGGCGGCCTATTGCCGCCCGTTTTTTCCACCCTGCCGGAGCTAGCGGCACCGGCAGAGGCTTACTCGACAGTCGGATCCAGCGGCTTGTCAAAGATCGGCAGCACGCTCATGTCCGTCTTGGGCTTGCGCGGGGCACGCTTGACCGCTGGCTTGCCTGCAGGCCCCTTCCTGGCCAC